>JAYVLW010000954.1:0-20082 GCA_043759315.1 Myxococcales bacterium | reverse complement strand
AACGCCGGTGTGACGCAGATCCTCCCGATCGCGCTGCTCGAGGAAGCGGACTTCGATCAGGTGATGGCCGTCAACGTGAAGGGGCCGTATCTGTTCTCGCGCGCCGTGCTCCGCTCGATGATCCGGGCGAAGTCGGGGCACATCCTCAACATCGGCTCGTTCGCCTCCGAGCGAGTCATCGAGGCGCCGCTGCACTACGCCGCCGCGAAGTCCGCGCTGCGTGGGATGACCGAGTCGCTCGCGCGCGAAGTAGGTCGCTACAACATCAAGGTGAATCTGCTGTCGCCGGGGCTGCTCGATTGCGGGCTCGCGCGGATGCTGCCGAAACATCGGATCCAGGAGTACCTCGCACAGAGCTCGCTCGGTCGGCTCGGCACGGCGCGCGAGGTCGCGGAGATGGCCACGTTCCTCGTCTCGGACGAGAACTCGTTCATGGCGGCGGCGAAGATCGTCGCGGATGGTGGGCTGTGACCCTCGATGTTCGCGCCATGCTGCGCGACGGCTACGAGAGCTATCGCCGGTACGTGAACCCGCTCGTCGCGCTGCGCGCGGAGCTCCTCGGCGAGCCGACACGCATCACGGCGGTACACGACGGCAAGCTCGTCGAGCCGCGCGGTGAGGTCGAGGACTTCCACGGCACGCAGACGTTCGGTCACCGTCACCCGGCGATCTCGCAGGCGGTCACCGAGTTCCTCGCCTCGGACTCGCCGAACTGGTTCCCGTGCCGGGTCAATCCGTACGCCGGCCTGCTCGCCGAGCGACTGTGCGAGCGCGCGAACCAGACGCTCGAGGGTCCGCGTCCGGCGTATTCGAACGTGTTCTTCGCGAACTCCGGGTCGGGGGCCGTCGAGGCGGCGATCAAGCTCGCGCGGGCGGCCACCGGTAAGCCGCGCGTGATCTCCCTCGACGGCGCGTACCACGGCTGCACGATGGGCAGCTGCGCGCTGATGAAGCCGGGCATGTTCAAGGACCCGTTCGGGCCGCACGTGCCGAGCGTGGGCCCGATCCCGTTCGGAGACCTCGATGCGCTCGTCGAGGCGTTCGCAGGCGGCGATGTGGCGGCCCTCGTCCTCGAACCGATCCAGCTCGAGGGCGGCGTCCGCACCGTCTCGTCCGCGTACCTCGAGGTCGCGTGCGAGCTGACGCGGAAGCACGGCGCGTTGCTGATCGCCGACGAGATCCAGACCGGGCTCGGCCGCACTGGCCGGTTCCTCGCGAGCGAGAACTGGCCGCGCCGCCCGGATGCGCTGATCCTCGGGAAGCACCTCGGCGGTGGGCTCGTCCCGATCTCCGCGATGCTCACCCGCGAGGAGCTGTTCGAGCGGGCGTACGGCCTGCACTACGCTTCCGCGGAGGCGCACAACACCACGTTCGGCGGCAGCGCCCTGTGCTGCGTCGCCGCGCTCGCCGCGCTCGATCTACTGACGCCAGAGTTGATCGCGCGGGTCGGTCGTGTGGGCAACGCGTTCCGGACCAAGCTCGCGGCCACGCTCGAGCGTCATGCGTTGTTCACGCAGGTCAAGGGCGCCGGGCTGCTCGTGGGGATCGAGCTCAAGCCGTCGGACCACCCGTGGCTGTCGTTCGAGCATTTCGGCATCGATGCGCTCAACGATCAGCCCACCATCGGCGTGCTGCTCTGTCACCGCCTCTACAAGCGCGGCTTCTACTGCTTCGCGTGCGGGCACGACTGGCGCATCTTGCGTGTGCTGCCGCGGTTCACGATCGAGGAGGCGACCCTCGACGCGTTCACCTCCGCCGTCGACGAAGAGCTGGAGTACCTGTGCAACCTGGTATGAAACGTGCCTTCGTCCTCGGCGGTACTGGCCACGTCGGTGCCGCGGTTCTGCGCGAGCTCGCGCGCCGCAGCGTGCCCGCCGCCTTCACCTACTTCCGCTCCGAGGACAAGGCGACGATGCTCGCGGCCGAGCTCGGGCATACCGCGGTGAAGGTCGACCTCGCCGACGCCGCGTCCACCGCCGCGGTCCTCGACGCGCAGCCGCCGACCGACGTGGTCATCCACTGCGCCGGGGTGAGCGGGGGGCTCGCGCTCGCCGAGATCGATCTCGCCGCCTACCAGCATGCGATGGCGGTGAACGTCCAGTCGGCGTTCCTGGCCTGCCAGTGGGTCGCGAAGCGCGCGCGGCCCTGCGACGTGGTGCTCGTCGGTGGTCTCGATCGCGCGCAGTCGTTGCCGCTTCCCGTGCACTTCGCGGCGAGCCAGGGCGCCCTCAGCGCGCTCGTGATGGCCACGGCGCACGAGGTCGGCCGCCAGGACATCCGCGTCAACCTCGTCGCGCTCGGCCCCCTCGACGGCGGCCTGTCGACGAATCTCGCCGTGCGCCGGCGCAAGGACTACGAGACGTTCTCGGCACTACGCCGGCCGGGCAAGGCGGACGAGGCGGCGAAGGTCATCACGTGGCTCGCCCTCGAGAACACGTACATCCAGGGCAAGGTCATCTCGGCCAACGGGGGCATCTGAGCGTGCCGTCCGGGATGGACAGGCGAGATGGCTCCTGACGCGAAGCTCGCGGCGTACGCCGACGGGGCGTTCCGCGGACCGTGCGTGACGTTCCTGCCCGGGCGCGTGACGTGCCCGCTCGCCGGCGTCGGCAACCGCGCCGCGGACGCGAGCAACCGGCTCGTCGTCGATGACGCCGCGACCGAGGTGACGGTCGATCGCGCGGCGGGGCGCATCACGATCCATGACGACCGCGACTGCGCGCCGACCACCGTGCTCGTCGACCTCGTATGGCTCGCCCAGGGCATCGACGGTGCAGGGTGCGCCGTCCCGTTCACCATCCACGCGGAGATCACCAAGACCGGCCACACCTTCGCGATCGATCTCCACACCCACGAGCCAGCGAAGCTGCCGCGCGCGAAGATCGCGTACGAGCCGTTCGAGATCGTCGCGGTCGATGGTGGCCGCCGCACGGTGCTCGTGGACCACGAGCGCCTCGCGTTCGTCGCCAGCCACAACCCGCTATCGCGCCGGCTCTCGGGCGCGCTGACCACGACGCGCGACCACCTCGTCGGCGTGCGACAGGATCCGGCGGCGGCGGGCTACCGCGTCGTGGACTGCTCGATCGGCATCGGCGCGCTCGGCCGCGGCCTCATGCTCGTGCGCGCGCGCATCACGTCACTCGCCGCGAGCAACGCCCCGCTGATCGCGCGCGGCTCGCTCCCCGAGATGCTCGGCCAGGGCAGCTGGGAGCTCTCGGTCGAGGCGCTGACGGAGCGCTGGCTGCCGGAGCTGGTCCAGCGGGACCTCGTGTTGTTCCAGCTGGCCGACGTTCCCCTGCTCGCGCCGGTCGCGCGGGGCGGCCTGCGCGCGGGGCAGACGCTCGGCTTTCGCACGGTCGCCGGGGTCGGCGAGGTCCGGCTCGACGACGCCACGGCCCGCCTCGCCGGCGCGCTCGACGCGGCGCGCGCGTACCTCGAGTTCCACATGCTGGGTGCGATCATCACCCAGGCGCTCCGGGGCTGACCGGGGGCTTCCGGAGCAAGGTCATGAGCGGGAGGTAGAGGATGCCGATCGCGAGCTGCAGGTAGTAGGTGGCAGCGCGAAACACGACGACCACGACGATCGCATCTGCCGGCGCGACGAGGTCGGCAAAGAACAGCCCGGCGGCCGCCTCGCTCGGCCCCGCGCCGCCCGGCGTGGGCATGGCAAAGACGAAGCACAGGTAGATCAGGGAGCGCAACGCGAGCGCGACGATCGGAGGATCTCCGAGAACGAGTGCAAGCCCCACGAGCGGCGCCACGTAAGACGCGTAGTAGACGAGGTGGATCGCGCACAGGATCGCGGCGCCTCGCCACGTGGTGCGGCGGACGCGACCGAGCCGGTCGATCATCCGCGTGGCCACCTCCGCGGCGCGCGCGATCCGCGCCTGCCAGGTCTCACGTGCGAACAGGCGGCGCCGCGCACACCAGGCATGGATCCCCTCGATCCAGCGCCGCGCGAGGGCAGGGCGCGAACACACGACGAGCACGACCACGGTGACCGCCGCGATCACGACGAACAGCGCGAGCCCCGACGCGGCGATCCAGGGGGCAACCGGCGGCCCGTACCCGGCGAGGACGAGCCCCGAGCCGAGCGCGAACACGAGCGCGAGGCTGGTCGTGAACTTGACGAACGGGATCGCGACCGCGGCGTCCCACGCGATGCCGCGCTTGTTCAGCAGATAGGCAACGGTCGGCTCGCCCAGTCCGACGTGTGGCGTGATCGCCGTCATGAGGTGGTTCGCCACGGCGGCATCCCACGCATCCCGCGGCGCGACCGTTGTACCGACGAGCCGCCCGATCACGCCGATCCGGACTGCCTCGGTGGCGACCAGGCCGAGCGCGCCGCCGACGACGATCAGCAGGGTCGCGACCGGAGCGTCACCGAGGCGCAGCACCGCTGCTCGCAGGCTGCCGCTGTCCGGGGCACCGAGGTACACGCCGAGCGCCGCGAGCGCGAGCAGCAGCAGAACCCACGGCCAGCGCCGCTTACGCGCGGCCACGACCGAGCGTGATCAGGGGCGCCGCGGGTGCGGCGGAGAACCGCGCATCGCGATCGCGATACAGGATGTTGTACGCGCACGACGGGATGTTCGTGCCGTCGGGCTCGCGGATCCCGACGCAGCACTGCCGGATCCGGTCGGTATCGAACGTCTCCTCGTCCATGTGCGCGTGCACGTAGACGGCCTTCGCACTCGCCTCGGCGCGGCGCAGGCGCTCCTTCGCACCGATGTCGCGCTCGAAGACGGTCTCGGTCAGCCGGCGCAGGCGCGCGAGGACGAGCTCCTGCTCGCTACACTCGATCTCGCCGGCCCACAGGCGGTTGACCACGTCGCCGAGCTTCTCCTCCATCGCGAGCGTGGGTTCGAGGTACAGCATTCCGGCGAGGAGCTCGCGGAGGTCGCCGCCTGGCATGAACCGAGGGAACGGGAGCCAGCGGCCATCGTCGAGCCGGAGCATGTAGGTGACGAGGTAACAGAGCGGGTGCGCCGCAGGCGACGGGACGAAGTCGGAGACCTTGAGGACGCCATCCGACTGCGCCTCGAGATCGGTGAGGACCTCGAACGTGGTGTAGCGGCCCGTGCGTGCGAACGACTGGCCGTTGTGGCCGGTGAACGTCATCGTGTGCAGCTCGACCGAGCGGATGAAGTCCTTCTCGAGCGCGAGCTTCACGAACGCGCCGACCTCGTCGTCGTTGACGCCACGCGCGAGCACCGGAAGGAGCGTGGTCTCGACCTGGTACTTCTCGAGCAGGTCGAGCACGCGTAGCTTTCCTTCGAGGAAGTTGCCGCCGAGCATCTGCTGGTTCGTTCCGGGCTTGAACGAATCGAATGACAGCACGATCCGTGCGCCGAGCTTCGCGAGCCGCTCGAGCAGCCGCTCCTCCTTGAGAAATCGCAGCCCGTGTGTGGACACCGTGATCCGGTGGATGCCCTCCTCGACGCAGCGCTCGACGATTCGCTCGAACTGCGGGTGCTGCGTGGGCTCTCCGCCGGTGAGGTTGATGATCCGGCGCTCTGGATCCGCCACGCGCAGGTGCTGGAGGATCGCCGAGAGCTGCGCCTCCGTCATGTGGTACGCGCCCTCGTTCTTGTTGTGCGTGTAGCAGATCGGGCAGTCGAGGTTGCACGCGCTCGTGATCGGCACGATCGGCAGCTGCGCTTGCTGCTCGTGGCTCGTGCAGGGGCCGCAATCGAACGGGCAGCCCTGCACGACCGGCTTCGTCGCCTGCGGCCGCGCGAGGACCGGCGCCTGGTCGATCACGGACTCGTACCAGTCCGCGCTCGGCGATACGACGACCTCGCTCGCGCCGTGCGCACCGCACACCTTGCGCATGACCACGCGCTCGTCGACCCGCCACACCTCTGCCGGCGTGGCCTGCTTGCACACGCCGCACAGCGATGTGGTGGTCCGGAGGAGGCGATCGGTCACGACGCCAGCTTGCCATCATGCATGCGCAGCGTGCGACTGCCCTGGGCGGCAAGTTCGGGATCCTGCGGCAGCCAGAGGCTCCCGCGCGTTCGGCGCACGTCGCGGCTCTCGCTCGACACGGGCGCGGTATACGCTCGACCTGATGTGGCGTCTGCTCGCGCTCGGTCTCGTCTTGACGGGCGCTGCCCGCGCCGATCGAAGACTCTCGGACGCGGACCTCAAGCGCAAGAACGAGGGCGGTTACGTCACCGCGGTGCCGCTCGCCGCCTACAGCGTGGACTTCGGCTTCGGCGCCGGTGCGCGCGCCTATTACTACTGGAACGGCCACCGCGATGATCCGCGGTTCGCACGCACGCCCTATCTCCTGCGGACCTTCCTCAACGTGTTCGCCTCGACGGAAGGCTTGCAGTACCACTGGCTCGACGTCGATGCGCCGCAGGTCGCGCACAGCGACATTCGCATCCGCGCGCAGCTCATCCTCGCGCGCAACATCAACTCGAACTACTTCGGCTTCGACGATGCCGGGCGGGGGCGGCTGCAGTTCCCGGGTGCGACCAGAACGTTCGATCGGTACAAGGACTACGCCGCCGCGCAGCGCCAGCTCGTCGCCGGCGAGGCGTACACGAAGTACGATCAGTACGATCTCCTTCGTCCGGCGATGATCCTCACCGCCGAGCACTCGTATCGGAATCGCACGGTGCGCGTGCTCGGCGGGGTGGGATTCTCGTACGCGCGAGTCAAGGACTACACGGGCAGGCGGGTCGACGCGACCGCCGGCGACGGCAGCGAGACCACCGCGGTCGAGGCGACCACGCGGCTGCGCACGGATTGCGATCGCGATGTACTCGTCGGCTGCCGCGGCGGGCGCGATAACGTGATCCGCCTCGGCCTCGCCTACGACACGCGCGACTTCGAGCCCGACCCGAACTCCGGCGTCTACGCGGATCTCTCCGTCGAGATCGGCACGGTCGCCCTCGGCTCGGAGTTCAACTACCTGCGCGGCCTGTTCGCCGTGCGCGGCTTCTACAGCCCGTTCCCCGACCGGGCCGACCTCGTGCTTGCGGGGCGCGTGCTGACCCAGATCCAGAGCTCGGGTACGCCGTTCTACGGGATGGACTTGATGCCATTCACCGAAGATCCGCGGACCGGCCTCGGTGGGCACCGCACGATCCGCGGTTATCGGCAGAGCCGCTACGTCGACCACGTGATGAGCGCTGTCTCGGCGGAGATCCGGTGGACGTTCGCGCGCACCACGATCTGGCGGCAGAAGCTGGCGTTCATCCTGGTGCCGTTCGTCGATGCGGGGCACGCATTCGATGGCCTCGGCGACATCGGCATCCACGACTGGCGGCCGTCGTTCGGCGGCGCGTTCCGGTTCTCGTGGAACCTCGCCACGCTCGGTACGTTCGAGTACGGCAAGAGCCGCGAAGGTTCGGGCATCTACGTCAACTTCGGCCACATGTTCTGATGCGACCGAGGCCAGCGTGGCCGTAACGGTGAGCCCGCGGCACGTCGGACGGAGTGGCCATGAGACCTCGTGCCGGGGTGTATCCTCCATCGCCAATCGTGCTGGTCGCGGATCCACTGCTGTTCGCGATCGCCAAGCGAGCGCTCCGCCACGCGGTCGACTCGGTCGTGCCGGGCACCACGTTCATTCCGTTTCTGTTCTGGTACGACGATCTCGGCTGGCGTGTGTTCCGGTTCATGACCTCGATGTCGGAGGCCGCAACGTCGACGGATGCCGAGAACGCCGCGGCGAACAAGGCGCGGCTGCTCGCGGACCGCGTGGATGCCTGCGCGTATGTCTACGACGGCTACATCACGGTTCGGGGCGTGCGGCACGACGCCGCCTACTGCCGGGTCAGCATGCGGGGCGCGAGCGAGGGTCTCCGGCTCGCGCAGCCGTACGAGCTCGCCGCGCGGGGCGGTGCGGTGGTCGGCGCACCACATGTGATCGAGACGGTCGAGTCCTGGTTGCCGTGACGGACCGCGCGCGGGCGCTCCGTCCGCCGCACACGGATCGCGTCCTCCACACCGGCGTGCTCGGCCGACCGCACCTATAGTCGCGGCCATGAGCTTGTCGCGCTGGATCCCCGAGCCTCTCCTCAACCTCGGTCCCTGGGACCTTGCCTGGTGGCAGTGGATCGCGGTGATCGTGAACATCGTGCTCGCGCTGCTGATCGGGCGCGTCGCGGTGCGGCTCGTCACCTGGTCGCTGCGCCGCGTGGTCGCGCGGACGGAGACCACCCTCGACGATGATCTGATGCTCAAACTCGCGGGCCCGCTGCGCCTCCTTGGCGCGCTCCTCGTGTATCGGCTCGCGATGCCGCTGATCGAGCTGCCGCCCGCACGCGCGATGACGATCACGGAGGTCTTGCTCGCGCTCCTCGCGTTCGGCGTGGTGTGGGGCGTGCTGCGGGCGATCGACGTGCTGATGGCGCACGCCGGCACCGCGAGCTGGGCGCAACGCAGGCCCGCGTCCCGCGCCCTGCTGTCGCTGATCGGACGCACGCTCAAGGTCGTGGTCGTGATCATCGCCGCGGTCAGCTTCCTCGGAGCGATCGGGTTGCCGATCGCGAGTCTGCTCGCCGGTCTCGGCATCGGCGGCATCGCCATCGCGTTCGGTGCGCAGAAGACCGTCGAGAACCTGTTCGGTGCGTTCGCTCTCGGCGTGGATCAGCCGCTGCGTGAGGGCGACATCGTCCGCGTCGAAGCAGACCTGGTCGGCACGGTCGAGGCCGTCGGGCTTCGGTCCACCCGGGTGCGTACGGCGGATCGCACGATCGTCACGCTGCCGAACGGCCGGCTCGCGGACATGAAGATCGAGACGTTTGCCATGCGCGACCGATGCCGGTTCGCGACCACGCTCGGCCTGACCTACGGCACGACCGCGAGCCAGCTCCGCGCGGTCACCGCCGGCATCGAGCAGATCCTGCGGAAGCACCCGAAGATCTGGCCCACCGACATGGTGGTCAGGTTCATGGGCTTCGGCGCGTCCTCACTCGACCTCGAGATCGTGTGCTGGTTCCAGACGCCCGATTTCCAGGAGTTCCGCGCCATCCGCGAAGATGTCCTCGTGGAGATCATGGAGCTCGTCGAGGGTTCCGGATCGGCGTTCGCGTTCCCCACGCGGACGGTCCACGTGGCGAGCTTGCCGGCGGCTCGCTAGAGGATCACGGTCGGCGCGCACGTCGAGACGCCGGCGCCGACGATCGTCCGACCCGGGGCCGGGGTGGTGCTCTTGATGGCGCCGGTCGCGCCATCGACCTCGTACACGGTACTCGAGGTCTCGCCCGTACGCTGGAGGAACACCCAGTAGTTGCCGCCCCAGTGCGCGAACGCGTAGCCCGCCATCGCTCCCGCGAGCGACGGCTCCATGTACGTCTTGGAGACCGTCGCCGTGGCCTTGTCGAACTTCACGACGCGCGCCGTGCTCGCATCGGGCATGAAGCCCCACAGCTCCCCGCCACCGGTGCCGGTCATCTCCGGGAGGATCGGCTGACTGCCGAGCACGGTCGCCATCATGGTCGTCGTGTCGACCTTCGCGATCATGAACGAGGTCGCCGTCTGCGACGCGCCTCCGCCGACATACAACGTCTCGGCGGAGCCGCCGGCCTGGTCGGTGGAGAACCCCATGCCGAACACCTTGAGGCCGCTCGGCGACGCCCACGTGCTCTTCGTGCACGCGAGGCCGGTGATCGCGACCTTGAACAGCTCGCCCGAGCTGTAGAGCACCCAGGCGATCCCGGTGCGATCCACGCTCATCGAGAACGGCGTCGCGCCCAGCATCGATGGGCAGCTCAGCGCACCGAGGTCGTGGAACTGCTTCGTCGTCGGCGCGAACTGCGACAGCTTCCCGTTGAGCTGATCGATCGTGTAGATCAACTCGGTGCCATTCGCGCACTCGTTCGCGCCGCCGGGGCCATCGCCCGTACCGCCATCCGGGCCGCCGTTGCCGCCTGGGTCGCGCGATCCGGGGCCGCATCCGGCCGCCAGGACCAGCGCGAACGATGCCAGCGATGTTCCCCTCATCGAGGGCGACGCTACTACCGCCTGCCGTCGACGATCGAGCACAATCGCGCAGGTGTCGCCGATTGCGCGAGCTGTGCACTCGATCGCGCGAACTGCGCTAGGGTGGAGGGTGCGATGAACATCCGCTGCCAGCGCTGCGGAGAGCAGCTCGAGGTCACCGCGAAGTTCTGCGGTGCGTGCGGCGCCGGGATCGTCGATCGCAACATCGGCCGCGTGATCGGCGGCCGCTACACGCTGCGCGAGCGGATCGGCGAGGGCTCGATCGGCATGGTCTACGCGGCCGACCACGTTCTCCTCGGCCGCAAGCTCGCGATCAAGCTGCTGCCGACGGGCTCCGAGCACGATCCCACGCTGATCGAGAGGTTCCGCCGCGAGGGCGAGGTGCTGTGCCAGCTGCGCTCGCCGCACACGGTCACCACGTACGAGTTCGATCACGACGCCGACGGCACGTTGTACATCGCCATGGAGGCCTCGCCCGGAAAGAGCCTCGCCGAGGTGTTCCGCCGCGAAGGTCCATTCGAGTGGCCGCGGGTGCTGCGCATCCTCGTCGGGCTGTGCGACTCGCTCGGCGAAGCTCACGGCCTCGGCGTCATCCACCGCAACATCAAGCCCGAGACCCTCCTGCTCGAGCAGCGGCCGGGCAATCGCGAGATCGTGAAGGTCCTCGACTTCGGCCTCGCGAAGCTCCTCCCGGCGCGGATCGATCTCTCGCCCGTGGGCGAGACCGTTGGCGCCGTCGAGTTCATGTCGCCCGAGCAGCTGATGTCGCGCCCGATCGATGCGCGCAGCGACCTGTACGCGATCGGCGCGCTTGGCTACCTGCTCGCGACCGGCAAGCACCCGTTCTGGCGGGCACGCACGTACGGCGATCTGGTCGCCGCGCACGTGCGCGTCGTGCCCGATCCGGCGTCGTCGGTGCGGGCGGATCTCTCGCCCGAGGTCGACATGGTCCTCGCGCGCTGCCTGGAGAAGGATCCGAGCCGGCGGTTCCCCGATGCCGCCGCGCTCTCGGCGCTGCTCGGCGTGATGCTCGCGCCCTACGGCAGTGGCCCGGCCCCTCCAGATACGGTGGTGACGGTCTCCGGCGACGACGAGACCGCGGTCGCGGAGCCGCCGACGAAACCGTAGCTACGCGCCCTCCTGTGATGGCCGCCAGGATCGGACCCGGCCGGGCTGATCTCGCCGTCTCGCTCCCGCCACATCGACCCCGGTTTATGGGAGTGTGGGGTGGGGGTCTTTCATGCGTGCACCTATCCTGAGGGTCTGTGTAGTTCTGTGTGGAGCGCTGGTCGGGGCCTTCGTCGCCTGCTCGAGTCCGGGCGAAGAGGACAGCAAAGGAGTGACGAGCGTCGCGCATGGAAAGTGCGTCTCGGATTGCGGCAACGGCACCCGGGAATGCTTCGAACAGTGCGACCTCGGCAGCGCCTCGAACTCGGACAGCGGTGACTGCACCACCTTCTGCGAGTGGGCGAGCTGCAGCGATGGGTTCGTGCACACGACGACCTCGGGCAACATCGGATCGGGTTCGGCCGGTCCCCTCGAGCAGTGCGACCTGGGCATCTACAACAACAACTTCGGAGACTGCCTCCAGTCGACGTGCACGTGGGCAGCCTGCGGCGATGGATACACCCACAGCTTCGATAGTGGTTGGATCGGTTCGGGTGCGGGTCCCGTCGAAGAGTGCGACGACGCCAACTCCGACCTCAACGACGAGTGTACCGATGGATACCCGGATCTAGGATCGGGGAACATCGGCCCTGAAATCAGGCAATGCATCCGGGCGTGGTGCGGTGACGGGAAGGTGTTCCTTCACTTCTCGCAGGTGCTACAAGGCCCGTCGCCGTTCGGCTTTGGCTGCGTGTTCGGAGGCAAAGGCTGCACCCCGTTCGAGCAGTGTGACGATCACAACCGGATCGATGGTGACGGCTGCACGAACTTCTGCGAGAGCAACATCGCGTGCGGCAACGGCACAGTGGATCCCGGCGAGGAGTGCGACGACGGCAACTTCGACGCGAGCGATGCCTGTACGCACCTGTGCACCATCGCGCGATGTGGCGACGGCATCGTCGAAGCCGGCGTCGAGCAGTGCGATGACCTGAACCAGATCAACAATGACGGCTGCACGAATCTCTGCACCCTCCCCCGGTGCGGAGACGGCGTCGTCAATGGCAACGAGCAGTGCGACGACGGCAACTCGAACGGCGGCGACGCCTGCACCACGGTGTGCACCACCGCCCGCTGCGGCGACGGGTTCACGCAGGTCGGCGTCGAAGGCTGCGATGACGGCAACTCGGTCAACTTCGATGCGTGCACGAACGCGTGCACGATCCCGGCGTGCGGCGACGGCGCGGTTCAGGCCGGCGAGCAGTGCGACGACGGCAATACCAACAACAACGACGACTGCATTATCGACGCGGCCGCGAACAAGCTGTGCAAGGTCGGGCTGTGCGGTGACGGGTACGTGCGCACCGGTGTCGAGGCGTGCGACGACGGGAACACCAACAACAACGACGGTTGCACGAACTCGTGCGGCCTGCCGACCTGCGGCGACGGCGTGGTCCAGGCCGGTGAGCAGTGCGACGATCAGAACATCAACAACAACGACGGGTGCCTCAACAGCTGCCAGAGCAACCGCTGCGGCGACGGGTTCGTCAATCCGTTGACCGAGCTGTGCGACGACGGCAATACCAACAACAGCGATGGCTGCACGAACCTGTGCGAGATGGCGCGCTGCGGTGACGGCTTCACGCAGCCGGGCGAACAGTGCGACGACGGCAACACCAGCAGCAACGACGGGTGTACCAACATCTGCCGGCTCGCGGCCTGCGGTGACGGTTTCCGTCAGGGCGGCGAGGACTGCGACGACGGCAACCAGACGAACACGGACACCTGCACGAACGCGTGTCGCACGCCGGTGTGCGGCGACGGCATCATCCGCGCAGGCGTCGAGCAGTGCGACGACGGCAACACGAACAACGGCGATGGCTGCGTCGGGTCGACGTGCCAGCTCGCGACGTGCGGCGATGGCTTCGTTCGTTCGGGCGTCGAGGCTTGCGACGATGGCAACACGAACAATGCGGACGCGTGCACGAACATCTGTTCGCTCGCGACCTGCGGCGATGGCGTGGTCCAGGTTGGCGAGCAGTGCGATGACATGAACAGCAGCAACGCCGACGGGTGCCTCAACACGTGCCTCCAGCCGCGCTGCGGTGACGGCTTCGTGCGCGCCGGCGTCGAGGAGTGCGACGACGGCAACACGGACAACACCGACGGCTGCATCATCGGTCCCGCGATCCGCTGCAAGAGCGCGGCGTGCGGCGATGGCTACGTCCGCACCGGCGTCGAGATGTGTGACGACGGCAACACCATGGGCAACGATGCATGCTCGCCGACCTGCACGATGGGCGTGTGCGGCGACGGCATCATCAACGGCATGGAGGTCTGTGACTCGGGTGGCATGCCGAGCTCCGGCTGTGACAGTGACTGCACGAACGTCCTCTGCGGCGACGGCGTGCTCAACCCTGCCTCCGGCGAGGAGTGCGACAGCGGCATGATGAACTCGAACACGCAGCCCGACGGTTGCCGCACGAACTGTCACCGCGCGAGCTGCGGTGACAACGTGCTCGACGTCGGCGAGGAGTGCGACCTCGGTGCCTCGAACGGGCTCGATCCGTACTTCGGCTGCTTGCGCGACTGCTCGCTTGGCAAAGCGGTCGCCGAGGGCGGCGCGTGCCAGAACAACGTGTCGGGTGCGGGCGGGGCGGCGACGATGCTCCTCGTGTTCGGGGCGCTGCTCGTCGGACGCCGCAAGCGCCGCGGCAAGGGCGGCACGGCGTTGCTCGCCGCGCTGCTCGTGATGGTCCCGGTGGCGGCGCGCGCGGATGTCGATGGCTTCGTCGTCGATCGGTTCTCCTCGCCGCCGTCGGTCGACGACGGTCTGGGCATGTCGCTGCCGTCGGTGCTCGACAACATGCAGTACTCGGCGATGATCACGCTCGACTACTCCGACCGGCCGTTCGTGCTGAAGTCGTCGTCGGGCACCGTGAGTGACTTCGATGTGGTGAGCAACGTGCTCGCCGCGCACCTCGACCTCGCGCTCGGACTCACCGGGAGGTTCCAGGTCCGCGCGGACCTGCCGATCACCCTGAACCAGAACTCGCGGGCGGGCACCTCGAACAACATGTCGTTCGATGCCGGTAGCACGGCGGTGGGCGATGGCCGCGTCGGTGCGGCGGTCGCGCTGCTCGGTGGCAAGGGCCTGGGGCCGAGCCTCGGTGCGCAGGGCGACCTGATCCTGCCGATCGGCAGCCAGAAGGACTTCACCAGCGACGGCGGCGTGGGCGCGGATGTCCACTTCCTCGCCGCGTACGCTCTCGAGGCCGTCACGCTCGCGGCGGATGTCGGGATGCTGTTCCGCCCGAAGAACAACTTCGTGACCGTGGCGGCTGGCTCGGAGTTCCAGGCCCACGCGGGCGCGCATGTCCCGGTCACCAAGGACTTCAAGGTCATGGCCGAGCTGTCGTTCGGCAAGGAGCTGCGCGAGCAGATGGTGTCCACGGATCCGCCGCTCGAGCTGCTCGCAGGCGTGCGGTATCGCACCGGCGGCTGGGTGCTCGGTGCCGGCGGCGGCGTCGGCCTGACCACGGCGGTCGGCGTCCCGGCGTACCGCGGTCTGTTCACCGTCGGTCGCCTGAGCACGAAGGACACAACGCCGAGCCGCACGAAGGAGCCGAAGGTGGACGACGATCCGGACCGCGACGGCATCCGCGGTGCGGCCGACCAGTGCCCGACCGACCCCGAGGACAAGGACGCGTTCCAGGACGACGACGGCTGCCCCGAGCCGGATAACGACGCCGACGGCATCCTCGATGCCTCCGATCGCTGCCCCATGGAGCCCGAGGACAAGGACGGCTTCGAGGACGACAACGGCTGCCCCGAGCCTGACAACGACCAGGACCGCATTCTCGACACGGTGGACAAGTGCCCGATGGAGGCCGAGGACAAGGACGGCTTCCAGGATGACGATGGCTGCCCCGATCCCGACAACGATGGCGACGGCATCCTCGATGGCGCCGACAAGTGCGTGGATCAGCCCGAGACCAAGAACGGCTTCCAGGACGACGACGGTTGCCCCGACGAGCTGCCGACGAAGATCAAGCAGTTCACGGGCGTCATCAAGGGCATCAACTTCAAGGTCAACTCGGCCGACCTGCTGCCCGCGTCGAACAAGGCGCTCGACAAGGCCGTGGTCGTGCTGCTCGAGTACAAGGACCTCAAGCTCGAGATCCAGGGACACACGGACGACTCGCCGATCAAGAAGGGCGGCAGGTTCGCCGATAACCTCGAGCTGTCGCAGGCGCGCGCCGAGAGCGTGCGGGCCTACTTCGCCAGGAAGGGCGTCGAGGAGGCTCGCATCACCGCGAAGGGCTACGGCGATACCAAGCCCGTCGAGGATCCGGCCGGGCTCAAGGCCGGCAAGCTGAACGCGGCACGCTCGAAGAACCGGCGCGTCGAGTTCCAGCTCGTCACGCCGAAGTGACGCGGTGACGCTCGCGCGAGCGCGCAGCGTGAACCCCGTCACGGCGGCGGCGTGAACAGCTCGAGCAGGTCCGTCGCGGACAAGCCTCCCGCGATCAGGACCTGGCCGTTGGACAGGCGGAACGCGAGCGGCTTCGCGCGCGGGGCTGTCGGGAGGATCGCGATCGGCGCCAGCGTGGTGCCATCGAGGATCTCGGCGGTTCCGATCGGAAGGTCGGCGGCATCGGTGCCACCGGCGATCACGACGTAGCGCGCGGTCGCGGCGATCGCAGGCGAGAACCGCGGCGTGACGAGCACGTTGGGGTGGACCTCGATCACGCCGGTCGAGGGATCGACCACCAGGACATCGGCGGTCGGGACGGTGGCTGTACCACCGCCGGCGATCACGAGCTTGCCGGTCGCGGGCAGGTCGGTGATCGCCGCGCGTGCGCGACCCGCTGCGGCGAGGGTGTCGAAGCGGTCGGCTCGAAACCGGAGGATGCCCGCGGCCCCGACGAACACCGACGTCCGGATCCCATCGGTCGGGATGGTGGTCGCGCCCACATTCGGGAGGGCTGCGATCTCGGAGCGTGCCGCGAGCTGACCACCGACGTACTCCGCGGGCGGGCTGCCGGTGAGGAGGAAGTGGTCGCCGCCGATCGGGACCGCGATCTCACCGACGCGCGCAAACCCGGGGTACTCGCCGATCGTCGTGTACGCGCCGGCGGGCTGCACCGTGGTGTCGAACCCTTGCACGGTGGGCACCGGGTTTCCGTCGGTCCCGGTGCCGCCGATCAGCAGCACGCCGTTGGCGGCGGTGGCGGCGATCGCGAAGTCCGCGCGCGGGATTGGATTCGCCATGCCGCCCGCGAGTGTGTGGTCGTAGTCGTTGTAGACCGCGAGCGCAGCGCTGGGAGCGCCCCCCGCATCGCGGCCCCCGGCGAACAGCGCTCCGTAGGGGAGGATGACGCCGGAGACACCGCTGCGCGCAGGGGCGAGTGCCACCGGAGCCGGGCCGATCGACATCGGGGCCGCGACGTAGATGACGATACGCGCCTCGGTGGGGCCGAGGAGGAACGGCGGCGACGTGCCGGTGGCGATCAGGTTCTCGCCGGCATCGAAGCCCTCGAGGAGGAGTCGGTCTCCTTCCCCGTTCGCCGGGAGAGAGATCGAGAGATCGAAGCCGCCGCCCGCGTTCTGCATCGTGTCCTCGACGACGCCGTGCTCTACGAGCGTCAAGCGGAGGTGCGTCACGCTCGCGAGCAACGTCGAGCCGGGAGCCGTCGTCAGGTCGAGGTTGATCGTACCGTTCTGTCCCTGGCACGCGGCCACGAGCAGGACGGTCGCAGCGAGCCGCTTCATGCGATCAACGCCTCGATCGCCGCACGGGCTACCCCGGCGATCCGTACCGTCTTGCGGCGCGAGGACGCACCGGCGACCACCTCGATCGCACCGCGCGACACGCCGACGGTCTTCGCGAGCAGCTCGATCACGGCGGCGTTCGCCTCGCCATCGACGGGCGGTGCGGTGACGGCGAGCTTCAGGCGGCCATCGTGGAGCGGGCCGACCTTCGCGCGGGAGGAGCGGGGCTGAACGAGCACGTCGAACGTGACCGCGCCGTCGGCCTCGGTGATCTTCACTTGCCGCCGCGGCCGAGCTCGCGCGCGCGCTTGGTCGCGGTCTCGACCGCGTTGATCAGCGTGGTGCGGAGGCCGCCCTCTTCGAGCGTGTGGAGGCCGGCGATCGCGGTGCCGCCGGGCGAGGTCACCATGTCCTTGAGGTGGCCGACGTGCTCGTCGGTCTCGAGGAGCATCTTCGCGGAGCCCATCACCGTCTGCGCGGCGAGGCGCTGCGCATTGCGACGAGACAGGCCGACCTTCACGCCGGCATCGGCGAGCGCTTCGAGGATCAGGAAGATGTACGCGGGGCCAGAGCCCGACAGTCCGGTGACGGCGTCGAGGTGGATCTCGTCGAGCACCACCGTGATGCCGACGGCGTCGAAGATCGCCTTCGCGGTGGCGAGGTCCTCCGGGTTCGCGTGCTTGCCGCCGGAGATCGCGGTGGCCGCGGCGCCGACGAGGGCACACGTGTTCGGCATCGCGCGCACGACGCGCACGCCCTCGGCCACGGCGGTCTCGATCGCCTCGGTATCCACGCCGGCCGCGATCGAGATCACGAGGGTGCCTGGCTTCAGCTGGTCGCCGATCTCGCGCAGCACCTTGTCCATGATCTGCGGCTTGACCGAGAGCACGACGATCGCCGCGCCGCGCGCGACCTCGCGGTTATCGGCGGTGACCTCGATGCCGTAGGCCGCGGCGAGCTCGTCGAGCCGCTCGCGGCGGGGCCCGGAGGCCCGGATCCGAGATGCTGCGACGTGGCCGCCGCGGACCAGGCCGCGGATCAGCGCCTCGGCCATGTTGCCGGCACCGATGAACCCGATCGAGGACGAGGCGAGGATCGACACCCGCATGGGTGTAGCACGGGTGCCTCAGGCGTAGCGAAGCCAGGCGGCGATGTCGCCGAGCGCGCTGACCTCGTCGATGGCGCCGGCGTCGATCGCAGCCTTCGGCATGCCGTAGATCACGCTCGTGGCCTGATCCTGCGCGAGCGTCTTGCCACCGACGCGCTTGATCGCGAGCGCGCCCGCGGCCCCGTCCTTTCCCATGCCGGTCATCACCACGGCGAGCGCGCGGCGCTCGTACACCTTTGCCGCGGAGATCATGGTGACGTCCGCGGCCGGCCGGCAGCCGTTGACCGTGGGGCCGTCCGAGAGCACCACGAAGCCGCGCTCGTCGAACTCCAGGTGGCGGTCTCCCGGCGCGATCAACACGGCGCCCGGCATCGGGCGATCACCGGTCACGGCCTCGCGGACGTGGACCCGGCTTGCTGCATCGAGCCGCTCGGCGAGCGCGGTCGTGAAGCCAGCCGGCATGTGCTGGACGATCACGATCGCGAGCTTGAGCTCGCCGGGCAGGGCAGGGACGACCTCGGAGAGGGCAGCGGGCCCACCGGTGGAGACGGCGATCACGCACAGCCGCGGCGCGCCGAGCGGCAACGGCGTGCGCATCGCGTTCATGGTTCCCGAGTTGCGCACGGGGGCGACCATCGACGCTGCGCGCGGTCTGGCGCCCGCGGCGGCCGTCACCTTGGTGATCAGATCGTCGGCGATCTTCGACAGATCGACGGACACCTCGCCGGCCGGTTTGGTGACGAAGTCGACCGCGCCAGCGGCGAGCGCGTCGAAGGTCTCTTTCGCACCCTGCTTGGTGTGTGCGGAGAACATCACCACCGGCGTGGGGTGCGCCTGCATCACGGCACGCACGGTGTCGGCGCCGTTCATGCCCGGCATGTTGAAGTCCATCGTGACGACGTCGGGCTTGAGCTTCAGGATCTGCGCGAGCCCGTCGTTGCCGTCCTTCGCCTGACCCACCACGTCGAACCCCGCGGTCGTCAGGGTCTTCGCGATCGCCGCGCGCATGAACAGGGAGTCGTCGACGATGAGTACGCGGATCTTCTTCATTCAACTTCCTCCGCCAATGACTCGACGACGTAGCCGGTGACCGGTGTGGCGACGCCCTTGAGCTGGAGGCCGGGGAGCTCGTGCACCTTGGCCCGATCGCCGAGAACCGCGCGGGTGGACGCAGAGACCAGGACCTGGTTCGGTGGGCACTTCGCCTCGTAGCGATTCGCCTGGTTCACGGTGTCGCCGATCACGGTGTAGTCGCGCCGCACCACGCGTGATCCGAGGTCGCCGCGGATCACCGGCCCGGTGTTGATCCCGATCCGCATGGCGAGGTTGATCGAGCGGCCCTGGTTGAACAGCGGCATCGCCGCCTGCATCGCGAGCGCCGCTCGCGTGGCGCGGACCGCGGGTGGTGGCGCCCCGCGCACTTCGTCGTAGATCGCCATGATCGCGTCGCCGATGAACTTGTCGATGTCGCCGTTGTGCTGCTTGACGATCGGGCACATCACGTCGAAGTAGTCATTGAGCAGGGTGATCAGCTCCGACGGCGTGAGGTTGACCGACATCGGCGTGAACCCGACCAGATCGGAGAACATCACGGACACGTTGCGCTCGTCGGCGCGGAACGCGAGGGTCTCGCCGCGCAGTGCGCGGTCCTCGGCGGCGGCCCGGGCACCCTCGGAGATGAACAGCGACGAGGCCTCCTTGTAGGCGATCAGGCGGCGCTCCGCGAGCGTGCGCTCGACGAGCGCGAGGCACTTGTCCTGCGAGAACGGCTTCACGAGGTATGCGGATGCTCCGGCCGCCCGCATCTGCGCCATGTCGCGCTTCGAGTCGCGGGCGGTCAGCATGATCACGGGGATCTGGCGCAGCTCGGGATCGCGCCGCAGTGCGTGGACCAGCTCGAAGCCGGTCATCACGGGCATCTCGTAGTCACTGACGATCAGCGCGGGCCGGAGCGTCTTGGCCTTGTCGAGAGCGATCTTGCCATTCTCCGCCGAGGTCACCATGAACCCCTGGCGCGCGAGGCAGTCCGCGACGTAGTGACGCTGCGCCGGAGAGTCGTCGACGACGAGCACCCGCTCGCGCGATGCAGGGAGCGACCCCTGCACGAGCGCGCGGACGCGGGTGGATAGCTC
>JAYVLW010000953.1:0-9113 GCA_043759315.1 Myxococcales bacterium | reverse complement strand
AGGTAGCGCGCGGCGAGCCGGTGGAGCCCGGGATGGGTCGGGTGGAGGCGGAGCGCGTGGTTGAGGAGCGGGACCGCGGTCTTGCGATCGTTCGCCTTCGCGTAGTGCTGCGCCGCCTGTGCGTAGCCGTAGTAGTCGAAGGGGTGACGCTCGACGGCGGCGCGGATCTCGTCGACGCTCGAGGCTGCGTCGATGTTCGCGTGATCCTCGGCGACGGTGGTGGTGCGCGCGGACAGGAGGACGACCGCGGCGACGACGAGGCCGAGGATGTGCGCGATGCGCAGCACGGGGCCGAAGGCGCGCGTCGCGGCTTCGCGCAACGGGACGTACGCGACCGTCGCGGCGATCGCGGTGGCGGGCGCGGCAAGGCCGAGGAGCTCGATCCCGAAGTCGACGTTGGACTGGATCGCCACGACGGCCAGTGCGCCTAGCGCACCAGCGCTGAGTGGACCATCGCGCCAGCGGCGCAGCGCGACGACCCAGAACCACCCGAGCGCGAGGGCGATCAGGACCGCGCCGGGGACCCCCCAGTCGACGACGGCCTGGAGGTAGGCATTCTCGGTGTGCGAGAACGTCGAGAACCCGGCGTCGGGGTAGATGCGCGTGAACGAGGTCTCGAAGCCGCCCCGGCCGACGCCGAACCACGGGGACTCCTCGACGAGGGTGGCGCTCGCTTTCCACGCGGCGAACTTGGTGCGCGGGCGTGAGACCTCGTCGAACGAGAGCTCGCCGAGCTGGTGGCCGACGTTGCCGGCGCTCGAGTAGATGACCACGAACACGGTGCACACGGCCACGATGCCGATCGGCAGCGACTTGGTGAGGAGGTCAGTCCGGCGGCCGGAGCGGCGGTTCGGATCGGTGAGCCGCTGCGCGATCAGCGTGCTGCCCACGACGAGTACGCCGAAGATCAGCGCGAGGGTTGCGCCGCGCGAGACGGTGGCGACGGCGAGCGAGCCGCACCCGGCCATGACCACGACCCACGCGACGCGGGCCCAGGTGGGCTGACGGGTGTGCGTGGCGAGGCCGATCGCGAGCACGGTGCCCGCGGCCATCAGGCAGCCGAGGTGGTTGAGGTTGAGCAGCGGACCGACGAGGTGCGGGTGCGCGTAGGTCGGCTCGTAGAGGCCGTAGACGCTGGTCGCGCCGACCAGCTCGTGGATCCACACGATCCCCGCGGTGATGCCGCACAGCGCGGCGACGGAGGCGAGGATGCGATAGCGCCCCCGCTCGGTGACCGCGATCCGCAGCGCGACGATCGCGATGCCGAGGACGATCCCGAAGAAGGCGAGGGCGCGGAGAGTGCCCGGCGTGTCCAGCGTGATCGCGTTCCACGGCGACGTGTGCAGAAGCTCGGCGCCGTCGGCGCGCAGCGCCATGCTCGTGGAGTTGAGGACGTCGAGGAGGCTGTCGGGGAGCGGGATCAGCTGGATCGCCGTGAGACCGAGCGCGATCGTGACGATCGCGATCAGCGGCGAGCGCACGAGCACCCGGCGCGACGTGATGGTCGGGACCAGAGTGCCCGCGACGAGGATCGCGACGATGGCCTGCGACCAACGCAGGGCGCCGCCGATCGCGAGCACGGAGGCGCAGACCGCCGCGAGCCCGACAACCGATGTGACCCAGTCGCGCGCGCGCACCGCTACCAGGGGCGCTCGGGGACAAACACTTCATCGCCCGGAGCCATCGGGAAGTTCGGGCGCTTGCCCTCCGCGATCATCTCGACCGGGATCTTGTAGGTCTCCTTCTTGCCCTCGATCAGGCGGGTGACGCGCACGAGGTTCTTGCGGGCGAGCGGCGTGAATCCGCCGCTCTGGGCGATCGCCTCGACGATCGTCATGCCCGGCGTGAACTTGACGGAGCCCGAGCGCGCGACCTGGCCGAGCACGGCGAGCTTGAGCGAGTTGATCTCCACCACGGTGAGCGAGACGACGGGATCGTTGAGGTAGCCATCCGCGAGGCGGTCCTGGATCTCCTTCTGGACGGCCTGCGCGGTCTTGCCGGCCGCCAGCACGGAGCCGATGTAGCGGACCTCCAGCTGACCTCCGGAGTCGAGGCTGTACGCGGTCTTGGTCTCGTGCTGGCCGTGGAAGATGGTGAGCTCGATCTTGTCCCCCGGCCCCAGCACGAGCTTGGTCGTGTCGAACGGGGCCAGCGTCGGGTAGACCACGGGCGGATTATCCCCACAGCCCCAACCTGCTGAGATCACGGCAAGAATCGCAACGGCGATCGCGAGGCGCATCGAGCTACGAGAGATACCAGTGAGCACGCGAACGTTCATGCCAGATCTACGTGAACACTGTCATCCTCGGGGGCATCGAACCGGTGTCTGCGATTGACTCCTAACGCACGCGGACGTACCGTCAAACCTTCCTGGAGCTACATGCGTTTCCTGCCTAAGTATCTGCCGCTGCTCGCCCTTCTGGGTGGTGTGGTCGCGCACGCCGAAGACGCAGCCGCTCCAGATAAGTCGGCTCCCAAGAAGAAGCCCGCCAAGGTCCTGAGCGTTGCGGAGATGACCGCGCAGAACCTGACGATCGAAGCTCAGCTGAAGAGCGACCTCCAGTACATGGAGCACCTCCGGGTGATCGTTCGTCGGGACAAGGACGTCATCAAGCTCAACTGCGTGAACGACAAGTACGTTCAGCTCAAGGCGCAGGTGAACATGTTCGACACGGCGCGCGAGTCGTTCAACGCGTCCGTGAGTGTCGAGGCCACCGCCCGCACGAACTTCGAGACGATCACGAAGATCAGCTCCGATGCCGCCACGCTGCGCGACGAGGCGCAAGGCTGCGTCGGCGTGCCCGAGCTGTACAAGCAGGAGTCCGGCGTCGACGTGCGCCACCCGGATTTTCCTGACGATCCCACGGTGACGACTCCGTTCGACGACGTCATCGTCGATGTCGATCCGCCGGGCTACGCGTCACCGTTCAACTGAGGCGTCGTTCTCGCCTCGGTCGATGAACGCGACCGCCTCGAACACCCACTAACCGGGTGGGCCCATGACCGCACGCCTTCTCAACCGAACCCTCCAGGCCGCGCTCGACATCATGACGATGTCGCTCGCGTACTGGCTCGCGTTCTTGTTTCGGTTCGAGTTCTCGATCTCGCCCGACTGGATGCGCGTCCTCCTCACGACGTGGCCGATCGTGATCGCCGTCCAGTACGGTGCGCTGCAGCTGTTCGGCGTGCCGCGCGTGTCGTGGCGCTACATCAGCATCTCCGACGTCGGTGGCGTGCTGCTCGGTCTGTTCACGTCGGGAGCGCTGCTGTCGGTGTTCCGGATGATCGGACCCCAGCTGATCGACAACATCAGCGTCGTGCTCATCCCGCTCGGGGTGCTCGCGATGAACTTCGTTCTCGCGCTCCTCGGGCTGATCGGCATCCGTGCGCTGCGCCGCCTCCACGGCGAGGCGCTCGATCGGAGCCGGCAAGAATCGGGTGGCGCGCTCGATCGGGTGCTGCTGATCGGCGCCGGTCAGGCCGGCGTGCTCGTCGCCCGCGAGATCGCGCGGCGCCCGGACCTCGGACTTCACCCCGTGGGCTTCCTCGACGACGATCCGATGAAGCGGGGCACCAGCATTGGCGGCCTGCCGGTGCTCGGCACCACCGCGGACATCGAGGCGGTGGCGGAGCGCAAGCACGTGCAGCGCGCGCTGATCACGATCGCGAACGCGCCCGGTGACAAGATCCGCCGCATCACGGAGCTGTGCCGCAACGCGAAGATCGAGACGAAGATCATTCCCGGCATCTACGAGATCGTCGGCGACAAGGTGAACCTCTCGCGCATCCGCGAGGTCGCGATCGAGGACTTGCTCGGCCGCGAGCCGGTGCAACTCGACGAGGCCGTGGTCAGCTCCACGATCGGCGCGCGCGTCGTGCTCGTCACCGGCGCCGGCGGCAGCATCGGCTCGGAGCTGTGCCGCCAGCTGTGTCGGTTCGGCCCGGAGCGGCTGATCCTCGTCGAGCGGTTCGAGAACGCACTGTTCGAGATCCACCGCGAGCTCGCGGCCGCGTACTCGCACCTGCGCATCGATCCGGTGATCGCCGACGTCACCGACGCCGTGCGCATGGAGCAGATCTTCAACGACAGCAAGCCCGAGCTCGTGATCCACGCCGCCGCGCACAAGCACGTGCCGATGATGGAGTGGAACCCGGGCGAGGCCGTCAAGAACAACGTCGGCGGCACGCGCGTCCTCGCGGAGCTGTCCGATCGCTTTGGCGTCCAGCGCTTCGTGCTCGTCTCGACCGACAAGGCGGTCAACCCGACCTCGGTGATGGGCGCCACCAAGCGCGTTGCCGAGATCTACACCCAGGCGCTGTCGCGGCGCTCGCAGACCAAGTTCGTCACCGTGCGGTTCGGCAACGTGCTTGGCTCGGCCGGCAGCGTGATCCCGATCTTCCGCGAGCAGATCGCGAAGGGCGGACCGATCACCGTCACGCACCCCGAGATGCGCCGCTACTTCATGACGATTCCCGAGGCGAGCCAGCTCGTCCTCCAGGCCGGCGCGATGGGCGAGGGCGGCGAGATCTTCATTCTCGACATGGGCGAGCCCGTGAAGATCGTCGACCTGGCGCGCGACCTCATCACGCTCTCGGGCCTGCGGCCAGACGAGGATATCGAGATCCGATTCTCCGGCGTGCGCGCCGGAGAGAAGCTGTTCGAGGAGCTGTCCACCGACGCCGAGCACGCCGACAAGACGAAGCACCCGAAGGTGTTCATCGGCCGCATCAAGGCCCACGCGTGGGAGGGCGTGACGGTCGGCGTGGAGACGTTGCTCGAGCTCGCGAACGGCACCGCCCACGAGCGGATCCGCGGCGCGATCGGCGACCTCGTACCCGAGTATCAGTCCGCGCGGCCCTCGTCGGCGCCGAGCCTGCCGCGCGTGCAGACGGGAACCACCGACGAGCAGCCCGCGCTCGGCGACCGCAAGAGCGGCTCGTCGTCGACGATCCCGAACTAGGCGAAAGCCGTCGACGAGGGGCTCGGACGGAGCGCAGAACTCACCCGCACTTGAGGTAGAGTGTCGCGACCGTGCGGCTCGCTCACGTCACCACGGTTCCGATCTCGCTCGCCTTCCTCGACGGGCAAGTTCGTTACATGAAGGAGCGCGGCTTCGAGGTCGACGTGATCTCGTCACCGGGTGCCGCCCTGGACTTGTTCGGGGAGGAGCAGGAGATCGCCACACACGCGATCGACATGCCGCGCGCGATCACGCCGCTGCGCGACCTCATGGCGCTCGTGCGCATGGTCCAGACGCTGCGGCTGCTCCGGCCCGTGATCGTTCACGCCCACACGCCCAAGGGAGGGTTGCTCGGCATGCTAGGGGCGCGCCTGGCCGGTGTGCCGGTGCGCATCTATCATATGCGGGGCCTGCCGCTGGTCACGGCGACCGGCTACCGCCGCACGCTCCTGCGGTGGACGGAGCGCCTCGCGTGCTTCGCTGCTCACGAGGTGTTGTGCGTCAGCCACTCGTTGCGCGAGACGGCGATCGAGGAGCGGCTGTGCGCGCCCGAGAAGCTCGTGGTGCTCGGCGCGGGCAGCGGCAACGGAGTCGATGCGGAGAAGCGGTTCGCACCTCGCCTCCACGCGGCGGCGCGGGCCGAGACGCGTTTGCGCTACGGGATCCCTCGCGATGCGATCGTCATTGGATTTGTGGGACGACTGGTCCGCGACAAGGGCCTGGCCGAGCTCCTGGCGGCATGGCGTGCGATCACCGCGGAGGTTCCGCGCGTCCACTTGCTGATCGTGGGGATGCTCGAGGAGCGTGATGCGCTTCCGCCGGAGGTCGTCGCCGCGTTGACCGACGAGCCGGGCATTCACTGGCAGGGCGAAGACTGGAACATTCCGCCGCTGTATGCGGCGATGGATGTCGTCGCGCTTCCCACGTACCGCGAAGGCTTTCCAAACGTGCCGCTCGAGGCCGCGGCCATGGAGCTCCCCACGGTGGCGACCCGCATCCCCGGATGCATGGATGCGATCGAAGACGGTGTCACCGGCACCCTCGTCCCCGCGCGCGACTCCGCCGCGCTGGCTACCGCGCTGCGCCGCTACATCGAGGATCCGGAGCTGCGTCGCGCGCACGGCGTGGCGGCGCGCGCACGCGCCAGGCGCCTGTTCCGCCCCGAGCAGGTGTGGCAGGCGCTGTACGCGGAGTACGGCCGGTTGGTCGCGGAGGCGTCGTGAGCGAGCCCGCGCTGGTGGTCTACGGTGCGGGTGGCCACGGCAAGGTGGTCGCCGACATCCTCCTGAGCGCGGGACAGGAAGTGGCGGGCTTCCTCGACGACGTGAAACCGGCGGGCACGTTCGTCATCGGCCTGCCGGTGCTGGGGACCTCGGCCTGGCTGGACTCGCGCCCGGGCACGCGGGTCGCGCTCGGGGTGGGGGACAACGCGTTACGGGCACGCCACGCCGAAATCTGTGTCGCGAAGGGCGCCGAGCTGGTCACGGCCATTCACCCGAGCGCGGTGGTCGCGCGCACGTCCGCGGTGGAGATCGGCTGCGTCCTCATGGCGTACTCGGTGGTGAACCCCGACGCGCGGGTGGGACGCGGGGCGATCGTGAACACCTGTGCGATCGTCGAGCATGATTGCAGCGTGGGAGAATTCGCGCACCTCTCGCCGAACGCGGTGATGGGCGGAAACTGCCACATCGGCGCGTTCGCGCAGCTCGGCATCGGTGCGGCGATGCTGCCGGGAACGCGGATCGGAGAGTATTCGATCGTCGGCGGCGCTGGCCTGGTGGTCGACAACGTGCCCGCGCATACGATCGCCATCGGCGTGCCGGCGCGTCCGCGCCGCTCGAGTACGGGACACGGCACGGTGACCACCCGGCTGCTCGCCGAGGACGATCCGTTCTGGCGGCGCATGCTGAGCGAGACCGCGCATGATATCTACCACCGGCCAGAGTACGCGCGGATCGACGCAGCGGCGGGCGAGACTCCGCTCGCCGCGTGGGTCGAGTTCGCTGGATGCGGACTCCTCGTGCCCATGCTTCGCCGCCCGATCGCCGGCCAGCCGGAGGTGTTCGATGCGATCAGTCCGTACGGCTACGCCGGACCGCTGTGGTGGCGTGGGCACCCGCCCGATGCCTTCGTCGCGGAGAACATCGCGACCGGGTTGCGCCACTTGTTGTCCGAGGAGGCGATCGTCTCGTTGCTCGTCCGTTTGCATCCGATGATCGACGTCTTCCCGACGGCGCTCGAGCGCTTCGGCGCGCTGGTCGATCACGGAGAGACGATCGTGATCGATCTGCACCAGGATCTGGCCGCCATTCGCGGCGCGATGCGGCAGACCCATCGCAACGAGATCGCGCAGGCCGAGCGTCACGGGGTGCTGGTCGAGCACGATCGAGAGCTGCACCATCTCGATGCGTTCATCGCGCTGTACGAACAGACCATGCGGCGCGTGGGAGCCTCGTCGGCGTATCTGTTCTCCCGCGCCTACTTCGAAGCGTTGCGCACCGAGCTGGCCGGTCACTGCCATCTCTTCCTCGCGCGCGCGGAGGGCAAGGTCGCCGCGGCGTCGCTGTTCTTCGAGGAGAACGGTATCGTCCAGTACCACCTGTCGGGAATGGATCTCGCGATGGCATCGACGCACTCCGCGAAGCTCGTGCTCGCGAGGGCGATCGAGTGGGCGCACGACGGCAAGAATCAATGGCTGCACCTGGGCGGCGGGGTGGGAACCCGGGCCGACGGCGTGTTCGCGTTCAAGGCGGGCTTCTCGCCGCTGCGGCGCCGCTACCGTACCTTGCGCGTGGTCGCGGACGAGCCACGGTATCGAGCGCTCGGTGGCCTCGGTCCTACCGACTCCCTCGGCGAGACCGAACCGTTCTTCCCCGTGTATCGCAAAGGTTCCGCGTGAGCCTGCTCCGCGACCCCGAGAGCTGGCTCAATCGTGGCTACCGGGCCGTGGGCAAGCGCGCCCTCGACCTCGCGATCACGCTGCCGGCGGTGCTCGTAAGCTGGCCGGTCGTGGCGGTGATCGCTGCGGCGGTGCGGGTCGATCTCGGTGCGCCCGTGATGTTCCGGCACCGACGTCCCGGCAAGGGAGGCGCACCGTTCGAGCTCGTCAAGTTCCGCTCGATGCGCTCCGGCGAAGGGACAGATCGCGAGCGCTTGACGCGGCTCGGCGCCTTCCTTCGCCGCTCGTCTCTCGACGAGCTGCCGACCTTGTGGAACGTGCTGCGTGGCGAGATGAGCCTGGTCGGTCCGCGCCCCCTGCTCATGGAATATCTCCCGCGCTACTCGGCCGAGCACGCACGCAGACACGAGGTGAAGCCCGGCGTCGCCGGCTGGGCGCAGGTCAACGGTCGCCACTCGACGAAGTTCAGCGAGCGGCTCGCGCGTGACGTGTGGTACGTCGATCACGTGACGCTCGCGATCGACCTCGAGATCCTCGCGCGCACCGCATGGCAAGTGGTGCACACAGAGGACACGGCGAGCGAGCAGATGTCGACCGCGGCAGACATCGACGACGTGGGCCTCTATATCGGCGCGGATCACCGCGAGATCGAGTTCGAGCGATGAGCCGCGACGAGATCGAGGCGTTCTGGCGTACGCGCTACGCGAAGCTCCGCACCACGGAGGATGGGCGCCCCGCGACCTGGCTCGACTACTCGTCGGACGAGGTTCGCGGCCAGCGCCTCCAGGCGCAGACCTTCGCGCTCGTGCTCGAGGCCGCGGGCACCGTCGACGGACTGCGCTGCCTGGACGCGGGGTGCGGCTGGGGCCGCTTGACCACCACGCTCGCGGCGCTGGGGGCCGCGGCGACCGGCCTGGATCTGATCGATGCGACGATCGAGGCGCTTCGCCGCGAGCATCCGGGCGTGGCGTGGGCCACCGGCAACTTCCTCGAGTCGGCCACGCTCGCGGCGCTGGGTACGTTCGATCGCGTCATCGCGGTGGAGTCGTTCCAGTGCGCGGGACCGCCGGCCGCGTCGCTGCGCGCCTTGTGGACGAGCGTGGCGCCGGGCGGCCGGTTGGTCGCGAGCATGCCGAATGCCGCATGCCCCATCGTGCAACGCGCGCTCGCATCGCTCGCGGGCACGCTGTTCGCGATCACGCCCGCCGAGATGGCGGCGGAGATCCGCGCCCTGCCGGACCTCGCGCACTTCG
>JAYVLW010000952.1:0-5414 GCA_043759315.1 Myxococcales bacterium | reverse complement strand
GATGCGCCCGTCGACGGAGCGGATCGCCTCGGGGGTCGCGTCGTACGGCGCCGCCGACAGGATGGTGTCGACCGCCGCGACATCGAACTCGGTCTTGCCCGAGGTCTTGACGATCGTGACCTTGTGGAGCGTGCCGTCGGAGTTCACCGAGACCTCGAGGTTCGTCCACAGGTCGGGGTTGTTGAGCGGATAGTCGGCGGCCTTGTCGTCGAGTTGCTCGAGGAAGCCGAAGCCCCACAGCTCGTGGATGCGGCGGTGCATGCGCGCGACGTACAGCGCGAACGGATGCGCGCGCGTCTTCAGCGCGGTCTGGTTGCCCGGGCGGATATCCGGGACGAAGTTCTCGAGCGAGCTCTTGACCGCATCGAGCTTGCGCTCCCAGCGGCCCTTCTTGCTCGACATCTTCCGCGCCGCGACCTGACGTTCGTCGTCGACCTTCTCCTTGCCCATGATCCGCTCGTAGTCCTGGAACGAGAGCGGAGAGTTGATGCCGGGCGCGCCCTTCTTGCCGATCTTGCGGCCATCGCGCTGATCCGTGATCGCACCGCGCCCGCCGATGCCGCGCATCGACAGCACACCCGGCTCCTTCTCGCCGGTGCCTTCGTTGCCCTTGTCGCCGCCCTCGCCGACGATCACGCCGGTCGCCGCGAGCTCCTTGCCCGAGTGGTCGGTGTCCTTGATCCGTTCGTCGGTCGTCGGCTTGGTCTCTTCGAGCTGGCGGATCTTGTCCTCCGGCCCGCCGACCTCCATCGACTTCGTATCGTCATTCTCGCGCGACGCGACCGTCTTGCCCTCGGACTCCTTGTCGAGGTTCGTCTGCGTGGCGCGGGTCTCCTCGGCGACGTCGCGGTTCTTGTCGGACAGCTGCTTCGCGTCGTCGGGCGCCTTGTCCTTGACGTTCTTGTCGTCCTTGACCTCGACCATCACCATGTTCGGCGGCGGCGTGGGCGGTGGTGCCGTCTTCGCCTCGGGCGGCGGCGGCGGCGGCGGCGGCGGTGGGATCGTCGGCGGCGGCAGCGTCTTCGGCGGCGGGACGATCGCGACCTCGAGCGGCTTGTCCTCGAGCTTCTCGGCGTCGATCGGCGCGGGCGGCGGGGTCGGCGTGATCGGCTTGATCATCGCCTCGAGCGGCAGCGGCGGCTCGTCGGTGAACGCGACGTCGATCTGCTTTGGCTGCGCGCCGAACTCGGCGGCCACGTCGGTGTCGGTGCCGATCGTCAGCGCGCAATCCAGCGCGTCGCCGGCGGCGGCCGCGGCCATGACGTCGTCGTGCATGCACGACGAGAGCGGATCGCCGAGGAGGCTCTGGAGCTCCTTGGGCGTCCGCATCGGGTACTGCTGGTAGCCCGCGAACGTCGCGAGGTCGCCGAGCACCGCGGTCAGCCGGATCTGCGTCCCTCGGGGGAGCTCGATGTTGCAGCGCGGTCCATCGGCGAGCTTCGTGGGCGAGCGCGGCTGGCCGAGCCCACCGACCACGACCCGGATGTGGTCGGCGATGGCGCCGATCCGGGCGACGCCGCTGAGCCCTGCCAGCTCGTCGACCTCGTCCTCCTTGGGCGCGCACCGCATCAGGGTGGCGTTGTCGCCGACCCGGGTGACCAGGACCTGACCGGTCCCTTCACCGGTCAGCCGGATCGTGAGTTGCGGTACCGGAGGCGGCCGAGTTGCCGCGTACGTAATGAAAGCAGTGCCTTGCGCGGCCGCGGAGACCAGGAGCGCCGGAACGAGCAGCTTGCCGCTGCGATATACGCGTTTCCGACGAGGCACCGGGTGTCCAGTTTGACATACGAACCCACGATTGGTTGGCTCGTTTTGCCTGGCCCGAGATGAGAACGCCGATACCTAACGCGAGGTTCAGGTCTCAGGCGGGACCCACCTAGAGCTTGCGATAAACGCCGACCACGATGCCGATGATGTCGACGCTCTTGAAGTCGGCTCGGCGCACGATGATCGGCGCCATGTTCGAGTTCGCCGGCTGGAACCGGATGCGGTCGCCCTCCGGGTAGTAGCGCTTCACGGTGGCCTCGCCCTCGATCATCGCGACGACGATGTCGCCGGTGTGCGCGCTGGGGGTCTTCTTCACGAACACGTAGTCACCGTCGAAGATCCCGTCATCGATCATCGACTCGCCCACGATGCGGAGGCCGAACACCTCCTTGTGCCCACCGATCAGCACGCGATCGACCCTCACGGTGTCCGTCGCATTCTCGACCGCGAGGATCGGCACACCCGCCGCCACCCGCCCGAGGATCGGGATCTCCGCCATGTCATCGTCGGCTGCTGCGATGATCTCGACGTTTCCGGTGCCCGTCGCCGCCCCTCGCCGCAGCGGCACCACCTCTCCCGTCCCATCGGGAAGGATGGGGCGCATCGCGCGCGACTTGAGGTCCTCGCGCCGGAGGTGACCCTTCTTCTCCAGGGCCTTCAGGTGATCGTTCACACCGTTCGTGGAGCGAATCTGGAAGTGCTCCCCGATCTCCCGGAGCGTGGGCGGAAAACCGCGCTCCACGATGGAAGCTGAAATGAAATCGAGGATTTCCCGCTGTCGCAACGTGAGGGCGTCGGCCATGGTCACCTGGGGCTGGCTGCGTTCAGGGATCAGTACTGAACGGAATGACGGTACTGAACGCCCTATCACCCTGTCAATTTTTTCGCTCCGATTCTGCGGAAATCCCTGCGTTGGCGCACGATCGACCCGTGAGCTGGGCCCACCTCGCCTTCGCCGCGGCCGGGATCGCCTCGATGCGGGCCGCCATGGACCGTGGCGACGCCGACGAAGCGGGGCGCCAGGGAGCGCTCGCCGGACCCGCGATCGTCGAGCAAGCCCTCGCCTCTCCCGACCGCACGACCCGGCTCGCGGGCATCGCGGCCGCCCCTGCCACCGAGGACCGCGCCGAGCTGCTCGACGCCCTCGCTCGCCTCGCCGCCGGCCCCGACCGCCGGACCGCGCTGCCGGCCGCACGAGCGGCGCGCACCATCGCGCGCGAGCTCGCGAACAAGGATCCGGCCGACGATCTCGCGCCCGAAGACCTCACGCTGTGGCGCGCGACCTACGCGAAGCTCGCCGCCGATCGCACGCGCTGGATCGAGCTCCGCGTGATCGCACTCGACACCGCCTCCGCCCTCGCATCCGACGGCGCCGGCCTCCCCCTCGACACCGCCCTCGCCGATCCAGATCCAGCGCTACGCCGCGCGGCCCTCGTGAACCTCGCCGTCCCCGTCCCCGTGGAGCACCGCGCGCGGATCGCGAAGACCGTCGTCACCGACACGGACATCCTCGTCGCGCTCACCGCGGGTCAGATCCTGTGCGCCGATCTCGCCGTCGATCCCGCCCGGCCGATCCTCGACGCTCTCGGCGAGCCCGGCCTCGCTCGTCTGCGCACCGCCGTCGCCGACGCCAGCGCGCCGCGCATCGCGCTCAAGGAGATCGCGCGCTGCCTCGCTGCAGACAACAACCCGGCGAGCGGCGCGGCCCTGCGCGTGATCCGCACCCGCGCGCGCTAGCGGTAAGCGGCCTCGCGTCGGTGCTCGGTCACCCGAGCCGGCGCGCTTCGCCGACGTCGAGGATCCACAGACGATCGGGCGCGAGCGAGCGCTCGGCCCAGTAGGCGCGCAGGCGCTCGGGCGGCTCGCCGATCGCCTCGTCGGTGAGGCGGTAGGTGCCCCAGTGCATGGCGAGGAAGTTCGTCGCTCCGAGTGCCTCGAAGCCGCGCGCCGCCTCGAACGGATCGACGTGCTGCGGCTCCATGAACCAGCGCGGCGCGTAACCGCCGATCGGCAGCATGGCCCAGTCGATGGTCCCGACCCGCTGCTGGATCTCCGAGAAGTGCTCGCCGAACGCGGTGTCGCCAGAATGATACGCGGTGCCCTCGGGGCCGCGGATCACGTAGCCGCCCCACAGCGTGTCGTTCTTGTTCCACGGCATGCGCATCGACCAGTGGCGCGCCGGCACGAGCGTGATCTCGAGCGCGCCGTGCGTGTGAGTCTGCCACCAGTCGAGCTCGACCACGTTGGTGTGCCCGAGCTTCGTCATCCGTGGGCCGTTGCCGATCGGCACGATGTACGTCGCGCTGTGCGGAAGCCTGCCGAGGGTCGGCAGATCCATGTGGTCGCGATGGTCGTGCGTGACGAGCACGAGATCCGGCGCCGGGAGATCCGCGAGCGGCATGCCGGGCGCGACGAGCCGAGGCACGGCGCCGCTGATCGACTTCGCCCAGATCGGATCGGTGACCACGAGCTGGCCGCCGAGGCGGAGCACCCAGGTCGCGTGGCCGATCCAGACGGCGACCGGATCGCCGCTCGCGAGCGCCGCGGCGCCACCATCGCGCAGGCCCGGGCGGATCGCATCCACCGCGGTGAAGTCGCCCCGGCGCGGCTCCTTCTTGCCGAGCTTCCACTTGAGGATATCGCTCGCGCCGCGCGTCGGTTGCGTCGCGCGGCCGTCGAACTTGCCGCTCATGGCCGTTCGGCGAGGGCGGCCGCGACCTGCACGTACGCGGCGCGACGGAACTCCATCACCTCACCCGCTTCGGTGAGCTGCGCGAGCGTCGCATCCTCTCCGGTGGGGACGAACAGCCGATCCCACCCGAGGAGGTGCGGGCCCGCGGGCTTGTCGGCGATCCGGCCCTCGCACACGGCGGTGATGATCTGGATCGCGGCATCGGGAGCCCGGCGCAGCGCGATCACGAGCTGCATCTTCGCCGGCGTCTCGCGCCACCACTTGCAGAACCGGTTCTCGTTCTCGGAGTCGAGCTCGAGGCGAAGGCTCTTGCCTTCCATCGTGGTGAGATCCACGGCCTCGGCGAAGCAGGCAGAGGACACGGGATGGGCGAGCACCTTGTCGCGTGCCCGCTGCCCGGGTTCGGGAGCGCTCGTCGAGAACCCGGACTGCAACGCTTCGACGCCGATCGGGAGCCCTGGAACGATCAACGCGATCTCGCGAGCGCGGAGGTCGTTGCCATCGATGAAGATCGTCGTCACGCGAGGACCCTACTATGCGGGGACGGCGAAGTGTCGCCGGTTCCCTCAGTTAGCGTCCGGCGACGGCGACTTGCCCGATCCGACGTCGAGCACCACCTTGCGGAGCTCGGCCATCGGGATCGGCTTCGAGAGCCAGCGCTCCGCGCCGATCCGCTCCAGAAACTCCTGCGCCTGCTGGGAGAACGCACCGCCGGTCATGAACACGAAGCGCTCGACGATCTCGTGGTTCTCGCCGACGAGCTTCGTATACAGCTCCATGCCGGTGACGTCGGGCATCATCAGGTCGCAGAGCGCGACATCGAAGTGGATCTGATGGAGTTTTTCGAACGCGCTCCGTCCGCTGTGGGCGACGTGAACGTCGTGACCCTGCCCGATCAGCATGCGCGCGAGCCCCTTGGCGACCCGCACCTCGTCATCGACGATGAGCACCCGCA
>JAYVLW010000951.1:0-12543 GCA_043759315.1 Myxococcales bacterium | reverse complement strand
CACGCCGTGGACGCGACCGCGCGGCAAGCGGGCGCGGACGATGCGGACTTGCTCGACGATCTCCCACGCGACGAGGTTCCGCTCGAGGCCGAGCCGGCCGGTCGCGCAGAAGGCGCATGCGAGCGCGCAGCCGACCTGCGAGCTGACGCACACGGAGAACCTGTCCGGGTTCGCGAGCGGGATGCGCACGGTCTCGAACCGCGCGCCGGCGCTGGACAGCGCGTACTTCACGAACGGATCGAGCTGGCTCGAGACCTCGCGCTCGATCGTGAGCTCGGGCACGTGACCGGCGGCGCGCACGGCGTCCGCCGCGGTGCGTCGGACGGCGGAGGTCGCGGTGATGGCCTCGCCCCGGTGGACCTGCGCGATCAGCTTGCGCGCCTCGCCCGGCATCACCCCGGGCACACTCGCGACGAGCTGCGCCGGAGTCAGGGCCTGGAGCGCGAGCACGCTTCGCTATACCACCGGGAGATGTAGGTGAGGCGACGGCGCGCGCGCGGGCGAGCCCACGTAGCCCTTTGCCCCCGAGCCCTGTCACGGTACGCTGGGGTGTGGCGTACCCCGAGGTTATTCGCGTCTTTGCGACCTCCCAGGACCCCGACTTCGACGGACCGTGGCAGGCCCGGACCCCCTCGAACTCGACGGGATCCGCGGTCGTCATCGGCAAGGGTCTGCTCCTCACCGGAGCCCACGTCGTCGCGAACGCGACGTTCCTGCAGGTCCAGAAGTCGTCCCATCCGGACAAGGCCATCGCCCGCGTCCGGGCGGTCAGCCACGACTGCGATCTGGCACTGCTCGAGGTCACCGATCCGCCCGATTTCCTCGCCGACATCGAGCCCGCCGAGCTGGGGCCCATGCCCCGGCTGCGCGACGAGGTGGCGGTGGTCGGCTACCCGGTCGGTGGCGAGGAGATCTCGATCACCGAGGGCGTGGTGTCCCGCATCGAGGTCCAGCGCTACAGCCACTCCCAGCGCCACCTTCTGGCGGTCACCGTGGATGCCGCGATCAATGCCGGCAACAGCGGTGGTCCCGTGTTCGGCGACGGCAAGGTCGTCGGCATCGCGTTCCAGAAGCTGACCGGCGTCGACAACATCGGCGAGATGGTGCCGCCGCCGCTGATCCGCGCGTTCCTCGATGGCGTGACCTCCGGGAAGCTGCCGGAGATCCCCGCGCTCGGGATCACGACGCAGAATCTGGAGAATCCATTGCTGCGGCGTCAGCTCGGCTTGAACCCGAGCGAGCGCGGCGTGGTGGTGCTGCACGTCGACTATGGCGGCTCCGCCGATCAGATCTTGCAGCCCCGCGACGTGATCACCGCGATCGACGGGCTCCCGATCGCGAACAATGGAACCATCCAGTACATCGATCACTACCGCACGCGCTACGACGTGGTGCTCGGCCACCGCTACATCGGCGATCGCATCGAGCTCGAGATCAAGCGCGGCGGCATCGCGCGCACCGTGGAGCTCGAGCTGAAGTCGTGGCAGCCGCTCGTGCCCCGCTCGCGCTACGACCAGCCGCCCGCGTACTTCGTCTACGGCGGGCTCGTGTTCCAGACCTTGACGCGCGACTACCTGACGACGTGGGACAAGTGGTGGAACAAGGCTCCCAAGGAGTTCCTGAACTACTACTACCTGGGCTTTCGCTCGGCGGAGCAGCACGAGGTCGTGATCCTCACGCAGATCCTCGCGGACGAGATCAACGTCGGGTACGGCCACCTCTACAACGAGGCGATCGCGAAGCTCGACGGCGTGGTCCCGCGCGACATGGAGGACTTCGTGGCGCGGCTGTCGTCGGCGCGCGGCGTCGTCGAGATCGAGACCACCTCGGGCGGGATCATCATGCTCGACGCGGATGAGATCCGGAAGGCCACACCGAGGGTCCTCACCCGCTACCACATTCCGCGCGATCGCACTCCGGGTCTGCCCGGCGCCGCGGGGGCCGCTCCGCCGCTGCGAGCCGCGCTGCCGTAGTGCGCTGGCTGCTGGGCATCTGGTTGTGGCCGTACTACCTCAGCCGCGCGGTGAAGGACTTCATCGTCGAGCTCTACGACATCGCCGAGTTCCACTGGTCGCGCAGGCGCGCGCGTAAGCGGCTACCCGGCGCGCGCCTGCTGCCGCCGCCAGGCGACTGACTAGGTGAGCTCGACGAGGACATCGCCGGTGTCGACCGCCTGCCCTGCTGACTTCGAGATCGATGCGACGGTGCCGCCGCGCTCGGCGATCAGCTCGTTCTCCATCTTCATGGCCTCGAGCACGATCACCGGCATGCCCGGCGCGACCTGATCACCGACGGCGATCAGAACCTTCACGACCTTGCCGGCGATCGGCGCGCGGATCGATTCACCTCGCGTCTGCGCCCGGGTGCCCGCGGTGCTCGCGAGGCGGCGGTGCAATGCATCCTCGACCGTCAGCAGCGCCTCGCTGGCTCCGACGGATGCGGCGATGCCCGTGCGCCGGCGATCCAGATCGACCACGAACTGCTGTCCGTCGAAGAGAAGTGACCACGTTCCTGGGCGAAGCGGCCTGGCATCGACGAGCCGCTCGGCACCATCGATCGTGATCTTGAACCGCCCATCGGGCAGCGGGCCATCGACGGTGACCGTGCGGTCTGTGCCGTCCGCGGTGACGATCAGCTCGCGCTTCACGGGGTCGCGTTCATACCACGCCCGCGCGTTGCCACCGCCCGGCCGGGCGTGCTATCCGCTGGAAAACCGTGCCGTCTCTCCGACTGGTCGATGTGCTGCTGGAGCGACGGATCTTGGTCTGCGTTGGCTCGGGTGGCGTCGGCAAGACCACCACCGCCGCGACCCTCGCGCTCGCAGCAGCACGACGGGGAAAGCGTACGTTGGTGCTGACGATCGATCCGGCGCGGCGACTGGCGAACTCGCTCGGGCTCGCGTCTCTCGGTCACCAGGTGCAAGAGGTCGATCGCGCACTCGTGCGGAAGGGCGCGCCGAATGCGAACGGCGAGCTGCACGCGATGATGCTCGACCAGAAGCAAGCGTTCGACGAGGTGGTGGCGAAGCACGCGAAGGATCCGGCGGCCGTGAAGCGCATCCTCGCGAACCCCGTCTACGCCCAGATCTCCGGTTCGCTCGCCGGCGCACAGGAGTACGCGGCGATGGCCAAGCTCCACGACTTCGATCAGAGCGGCAACTTCGATCTGATCGTCGTCGATACGCCGCCCACGGCGCACGCGCTCGACTTCCTCGATGCGCCGCGCAAGCTGAGCGAAGCGATCGACTCGCCCGCGATCGACTGGTTCCGCAAGCTCCAGGGCGAAGGCGGTTCGCGGTGGTCCCTCGTCGGCAAGAGCGGGGCGTTCATCATCAAACGCCTCGCGAAGTTCGTCGGCAGCAAGTTCATCGACGACCTCAGCGTGTTCTTCACCGAGTTCAACGACATCCTCGGCGGGTTCCGCCAGCGCGCCGAGGAGACCTTCGCGCTGCTCCGCCAGCCGCGCGTCGGCTTCCTGCTCGTGGCGAGCCCCGAGCCGATGGCCGTGCGCGAGGCCCTCGCGTTCCACGAGCGGTTGAAGACCGCCGGCATGCCCTTCGTCGGCTTCGTCGTCAACAAGGTTCACGCTTCGCTGCCGCTCGCGCACAACCGCGCCCAGATCGAGGCCGCCCTCGCCGCGCAGCCTTCGATCGTGGCGCTCGGCCTCTCGGGCACGACGCGCACGATGGCCGCCCAGGAGCTGCTCGCCGCGCATGCCGAGGTCGAGACCCTCGCCGCCGCCGATCGCGAGGCGGTGACCCGGCTGGCCGCCGCGGGCGGGCCCACCGCGACGTTCGTGCAGGTGCCGCTGCAGCGCGACGACGTGCACGACGTGGACCGGCTGGTGGCGCTCGAGCGGTTCCTGCTCGCCTAGCTCGACACCGTCCGGCCTACTTCGACTTCTTCGCCGGCTTCCTCACGACCGCCGGTTTGCCGATCGCGCTGACCGTCCAGACCTCGGTCGCAAGTCCTTCGGCTGCCCAGGCCGGCGCGCCGATCACCATGACCAGCGACGGTCCCTTGCGGTCGATCCACGACACGGTTCCGTCGAGCGCCATCCATCGCGTGCGCGTTCCGACATGGTCGATCGTCGCGCCGGCGACGGCGTGATCGAGGGCCTTCTCCGCCGCCTCGAACGCCTCGAGTGCGTCGGCTTCGCTGTCCCACTCGCTGCGCGAGATGCCGACCGCGCGCTGCGGGCGCTTGTCGTCGCCTCTCGCGAACGTGATCGCACGATCGCCGCCCCAGCCGGCGCTCGCCTCGGCGGCCACGGCCTCGCCGAGGCCATGGGAGCGGAGGAACAGCGAGAACCCGAGCTCGCCCCACACGGTGGACTGCGCCGGCGTGAAGTCGCGCAGAGCAATGGGCGACTTGATCTCGATCGGGACGGGCTCGTCGCCCGCGAGGTAGCGCTCGGGATGGATGATCTGCTCGGTCGATCGCGGTGGCTTCGCGAACGCGGCGTCCACGGCGCTCCACGGCTGGCGCCGTCGCAAGGCGGCCACGAACGACAGGCCGGCGCGGTACGGGAAGATCAAGCCCTCCCGGATCGCGAGGGGCGCCTTGTCGAGGCCGTCGCCGTTCCCGGGCACGGTCATCGCCTTCTCGATCGAGGCGGCGACCTCGGGGTTCGACCACGGTGCCGCGTTGCCGGCCCGCGCGAGCATCACCTCGACCATCAGCGCGATGCCGTCGCCCTCGACGAGCGCACGCCGCGCCGCGGCCGCGTTCCCCTCGCTCGGCGGTAGGTCTTCGAACTTCTTCAGGTCGAACGACTGATCCTGGAGCCCGTGGTCGATCTCGTGCGCGAGCACCATCTCCGCCCATGCCGGGTCGTCGCCCGCGGTCTTCGAGATCGTGAGCTTCTTCGTCTCCGGGTCGTAGTAGCCGGCGATCTGCTCGGTGAGGAGATCGACGAGGAGCGCCTTGTAGTCGGTCGCCAGCGGGATCATCCCCCAGCGCGCGAGCGAGAGCCCCTCGGCGACGGTCTCGCGCGCGGTCTTGGCCTCGGCCGCCATCACGACGAGGCGCTTGCGCAGCTCGTCCTTGTCGACGACGTCGTTCGGGATCGCCCGCTTCAATGGGAGCCCACGGATCTTGGCCACCTCGCGGGCGACCTTGTCGGTGCGGGCGAGCAGGTTGTCGAGCGCAGCCGGGTCCGCGGCCGCGACGGTCACGAGGCACGCTGTGACCGAGACGCCGATCAGGAACCGTCGCATTACCACCAGCCTAGCAGGCTTGGCATTCCACTGCCCGAGATGGCACGCTGGCCCCATGTCCAAGGTGGTACGGGGTGCTGCCCTGCTGGGGATCCTCGTCGGGTGTGGCGACGATCTCAAGGGGCCGCACCCATGCTCGGAGGCGAGTGGCAACGCGTGCGTGTGGGCTGGCAAGGGGGGCGTTGACGGGTTCAACGGCGACGGTCTCGATCGGCGGGACACGGAGCTCTACTGGACGATGGACATGACGTTCGCGCCCGATGGCACGGCGTGGTTCATCGACTGGAACAACCACCTCGTCCGGCACGTTCTGGCGGATGACACCGTGCAGACGGTGGTCGGCTGGGTGGATCCGATCTTTCCGGGAGATGGCTTGCCCGGGATGGCCGAGAAGACCGCCGACGGTGCGCCGGGTCTCGACGTGAAGCTCAACCACCCGACCGACCTGGTCGCGCAGCCGGACGGCAAGATCCTCGTGATGGCGTGGCACAACCACAAGCTCCGCGAGATCGATCCGACGACCGGGCACGTTCGCATCCTCGCCGGAGGTGGCGCCGGCTTCGCGGGCGATGGCATGCCGATGGGGATGGCGGTGTTCAAGCAACCCAAGGCGCTCTCGGCCGATGCGCAGGGCAACCTCTACATCCTCGACCAGCAGAACTTCCGGATCCGGAAGGTCGACAAGGCGACGGGCACGATCTCGACGATCGCAGGCAGCGGTCTGCAGGGCTACGACGGCGACAACGGACCGGCGCTCGCCGCGAAGCTCAACTTCGAGGCCGGATCGAACCCCGAGCCGTCAGGTGGCATCGCGATCGGAGCTGGCAAGATCTTCGTCTCCGATACGCTGTCGAACCGGATCCGCGTGGTCGATACGTCGACGATGGTGATCACGACGCTCGCGGGGACGGGCGTCGAGGGCGGCGGCGGCGATGACGGGCCGGCGCTCGCGGCGCAGCTGGCGCACCCACGGGACCTCGAGATCGGCCCCGATGGAAACCTCTACATCGCAGACACCGACAACAACCGGATCCGGATGATCGATCTGACCACGAACGTGATCACCACGGTCGTCGGCTCCGGCGAGCTCGGTCTCGATGCAGCCGATGACCTCCCGGCAGCGTCGATGAAGCTCGCGCGGCCGTTCGGCATCGAGTTCGATACGTCCGGGGACCTCTACGTCGCGGATACGATCAACAGCCGCATCCTCAAGGTGTACCGATGAAGCCAGCGCTGTGGATTCCGTGCGTGCTGCTCGCCGCGTGTAGTGACGATGGCACCACGCCGGTGTGCGACCCCACCGTCCCGAACACGATCTGCACGATCGCAGGCTCTGGCAAGAACGGATATGCCGGCGACGCAGGCCCGGCGCTCGCGGCGCGGATGTCGCTGCCGCAGGACACGCTGCTGGCCCCCGATGGGACGCTGTACATCCTCGACTGGAACAACCACCGCATCCGCAGCTTGCCTGGCGATGGCACGATCCAGCATGTCGCGGGTCGTGGTGAGCTCGGCGGTACGCTGGACGATCCGGCGAACGACGACTTCAATCATCCCACCGGCATCCTGCTCGATCCGAGCGGGACGAGGATGACGGTCGCTGCGTGGCACAACAGCAAGCTGCGGGAGATCGATCTCGCGACGGGCGCCGTCAAGGACTCGTGCGGTGACGGACGACGTGCGTACTTCGGCGATGGAGGCCCGGCGTTGACCGCGACGCTCGATCTTCCCGCGAGCCTCGCGCGCGCGCCGAGCGGCGACCTTGTCGTCATGGACCAGGCGAACCAGGTGCTACGCAAGATCGACGCGAGCGGCACCATCACGCGGCTCGCCGGCAAGTGCGTGATCGATGCACCGGCGCCGACAGGTGGCGGACCCTGCGCGACCGGCGTGGATCCAGTCGCCTGCCCCGGGGGCTCGGGCAAGTTCACGTGCGGCACGATGGCGACGTGCGGCGCTCCGTGCACGCCCGGCTACGCGGGCGACGAGGGCAACGCGATGGAGATGCGCATGGGGCAACCCTTCGGTCAATCCGCGGATCCCGCCGGCCGCATCGCCTACGACCGGGCCGGAGACCTCTACTTCGCCGACACCGGCAACCAGGTCATCCGCAAGATCGACATCGCCGGTGTCGTGCATCGCGTCGCGGGCACCGCGCAGATCGCGGGCTACGCGGGCGATGGCGGCGCGGCGCTGTCCGCGAAGCTGTCGAACCCGGTCGACCTCGCGTTCGGACCCGATGGCACCCTGTACTTCACCGACGTCTACAACCACTGCGTTCGCGCCATCGCGCCGGACCAGACGATCAAGACCGTCGTCGGCGTGTGCGGCGAGCCGGGCTACGACGGCGATGGTGCCGATCCGCTCGCGGCGCATCTCAAGCGCCCGTACGGCATCGAGCTCGCGAACGGCGTGCTCTATGTCGCGGACACCGGCAACGCCGTGATCCGCTCCGTCGTCCTGCGCTGAACCCCGTGCGCCCGTACCTCTTGGTCCTCGTCGCCGCGTGCACCGACGATCCGGTGCCGCGGTTCCCGGCGGACTACGCGACGACGTATACGGAGGTGCGCGGCTGCCGGTCGAGCTCGGATCACGAGCTCCACCGGATTCGCGTGCTCGCGGATCCGGCCGCGCTCGGTCCGTACACCACCCGGACGTCGGCATTCCCGGTCGAGTCGATCGTCCTCAAGGCCGAGTATGACTTCGGCGATACCGCGTGCAGCGGGCCCCCGATCGAGTGGACCGTGATGCAGAAGGTCGCGACACCGGAGGATCTGGGCTGGGTCTGGCAACGCGTGGCGGCGGACCGCAGCGTGACCACAGAGAACGATCCTCTGTGCATCACGTGCCACACGAGCTGCGGCGTCGCACCGGACGGCTACGACGGCACGTGCACGATGCCATAGGGTGCGTGGTCAGTGGAGCGCCGCCTCCACCGCCCGCACCAACTGCTCCGGCGGTGCGGTCCTCTCGAACAGCAGGCGTCCGTCGGGTGCGTAGACCTTGAGATGCGGCAGGTCGAACGCCCCAGGCGCGAGGAACGCTCTCCACGCGGCGCTCTCGGGATCGACGACGTCGAGCTTGCGGACGGCGATCCGGTCCGGGTAACGCTTCACGAGCGCGAGCAAGCGCTCGTCGAGATCACGGCACGGGCCGCACCAATCGGCCCACAGATCGAACACCGTGATCTTGCCGAGCACCGGCGTCACCGGGGTAGCGCTACCGGGTGGGCCAACGACGGCCAAGTCGAGACCGCGATAGGAGGGTCGTCGTCTGAGGTCGAACGACATCACGACACCGAGGCCCGCGACGATGCCGTAGTCGAGCTGGGTCCCCGTGACGTGCGAGTAGATCGGCAGCTCGAGGCTCGCGGTGAGCGCGAGGTTCGCCGCGGGCCGCCATGCGACGGAGCCACCGACGAGGAGGTCGAAGCGACCCTCGTTGCCCTCGTCCTTCGGGATCTTGCCGTTCCAGCGCTCGGTGGTCTCGGCGTGCGCCGAAACCGCGACGCCGAGCGAGAGAGCGCGCGCGACCGAGCTCGAACCGGTGACGCCGCCGGAGATCCGGCTCCCCGGCTTGTAGCCATTCCCGCCCTCGTAGGCGGAGAGGTACGCGACACCCCACGCGGACACGTTCAGGCGCGAGACCCGGCGCTGCGCCTCGACGGAGAGGAAGGGCATCGCCGTACCCGTGCCGAGCTGGACGTGCTCGTGCGCAAAGCCGATCGCGCCGAGCTCGTACGGATTCTCGTCGAGCGTGCGGCCCGTGGGGAGCGTGGATCCGAGGCGCGCGTGGAACGCGAACGCGCCCCGCGACAGCGCGCCGTGCACGTGCAGCGATGCGTCGCCGATGCCGCGGATGGTCTCGGTGCGCGCGTGGAGGCCGGCGAACGTAGGCTCGCGCGGCGCTCCGGTGGCAGGATCGAAATAACTGACGTCGACATCGACCAGCCGATACGGCAGCGCGCCGCCGACCGCGAGGTAGGGGGTCAGTGCGTACTCTGCGCCGAGCCGGGTCTCCAGCAGCACCAGGTGCGAGTCGTAGCGGACCGGACCCGCGGCATCGTCGAGAATCTCCGAGCTCGAGATCGGCAGGAGGCCGCTGGTGAGGTTGAGCGTGAGGCGCCCCGGGAACAGCTCGCTCGAGGCGCTGGCGCCGACCGGCACGCCGGGGTTGCTGCACGTGGCTTGACCCGCGTAGGCCCGCGCCGCGAGCGCCGCCAGCACGCCGCCGATCGCGAGGAAACGCAGCACGACGGCACGGTGGTAACACGCTGACGCCGCCCCGGCAAAACGCGCCGCGGGTGCTAGGGTGCGCGCCGATGTGGTCCGAGCTCGAGACTGCGCTGAAGCGTGACCACGTCGTCGTGCTCGGGACGACACCCGGGTGGACCGCGTGGCTCGCGGCACAGCTCGTAGCGCGCGAGCAGCTGCTGGTGGTGGTGGCACCGGACGATGCGGCCGCGCGCCAGCTGTCCGAGGATCTCGCGTTCTGGCGGATCGACGACGTCGCCATGCTGCCGGGCATCGACGTGTCGCCGTATGCCGACCTGTCTCCGGACCGCAGCTGCATCGTCGAGCGCGTGGCCACGCTGTACCGGATCACCCAGCCGGAGCTGCGGCCGCGCCTGGTCGTGACCTCGGCCGAGGCGTTGGTCCGCAAGACGCTCCCGCCCTCCGAGCTCGCCGCACGCGGCCGGTCGATCCGCGCGCGCGACACGGTGGATCGCGACGAGCTCGCCGCGATGCTGGTGTCCGGAGGGTGGACGCGGACGCCCGTGGTCGACGAGCCAGGGACGTTTGCCGTGCGTGGCGGCCTCCTCGACGTGTTCGCGCCGCTCGCGCCGCACCCGGTGCGCATCGAGCTGTTCGGCGACGAAGTGGAGTCGCTGCGCATGTTCGATGCCGAGAGCCAGCGCACGCTGCGCCCGATCGACGTCGTGCACCTGCATCCCGTGCGCGAGACGATCACCACCGGCACCCGCGATGTGCGCCAGCGCCTGCGCGACTACGCGGACGAGATCGCGTTCCCGACGAAGGCGACGCGCCAGTTGATCGAGCAGGTCGAGGCCGGGGGCGTGTTCGTCGGCATCGAGGCGCTGACGCCCGCGTTCCACGACGACCTCGTGCCGGTCGGCACGTACCTGCCCGCCGACGCCCGCTGGATCATCATCGACCCCGCTGCGTGCCGCCGCACGATCGCGGACGTGTGGGGCGACGCCGAAGCACGCTATCCGCAGCGGATGGCCACCGCCGGCACGAAGGAGCGAGCGCTCAGCTATCCGCCTGCCGCGCACTTCGTGACCGCCGAGGTCGCGCTCGCCGCACCGCGCCGCGTGGAGTTGCCGATCCTCGAGCTCCACGATCAGCCCGGCACGAAGGTCCGCGTCGCGGCGGATGACCTGCACGTCCTCGCGCAACAGCTGGAGCACGCGCGCACGTTCGGCGACACCGAGCACGTCGCACCGCTCGCGACGGCGATCACGAAGTGGCGTCGCGATGGTCTCCGCGTGGTGCTCGCCTGCGATTCGCAGAGCCGCATCGATCGCCTGTTCGGCGTTCTCACGAACCGCGGCATCGACGCGCGCCTCGCCGAGGCCGCCGAGAAGCCGGGAGAGCGTGACGGCGTCACGATCATCGCCGGCGCCCCCGCGCACGGCTTCGCGAGCACCCGCGATGGCGTCGCGCTCGTTCTCGCCGCAGACGTGTTCGGCCAGCGCACGCACCACGGCAAGGCCAAGAAGCGTGCGAAGGATGCGCTGCTCGGTGCGGTCAGTGACTTCTCGCAGCTCGCCCCCGGCGATTTTCTCGTCCACCAGCGCCACGGCGTCGGCCGCTACCACGGGCTCGAGCGCCTCGCGGTCGTCGGTGCGATGGATGTCGAGACGCTGAAGCTCGAGTACGACGGCGGCACGCTCTACCTCCCGGTGTATCGCCTGGGCGAGGTCCAGCGCTACGTCGGCGCCGAGGGCCACGGCCCGCGGCTGGACAAGCTCGGCGGCCAGACCTGGGAGATCACGACCAGCAAGGTCAAGCGCCACATCCGCGCGCTCGCCGAGGAGTTGCTCCAGCTCTACGCACAGCGGGCATCCCTGCCCGGCCACCCGTTCCCACCCGCGGACGATAGCTTCCGCGAGCTCGAGGCCACGTTTCCATTCGACGAGACGCCCGATCAGGCTGCCGCGATCGACGCCGTGCTCTCCGACATGGAAGCCCCCCGCGCGATGGATCGCCTGGTCTGCGGTGACGTCGGATACGGCAAGACCGAGGTCGCGCTGCGCGCCGTGTTCCGCGCGGTCCAGGGAGGCAAGCAGGCGTGCATCCTCGCGCCGACCACGGTGCTGGTCGAGCAGCACTTCCGCACCATGAGTGAACGGTTCGCCGGCTTCCCGCTGAACCTCGGCAAGCTGAGCCGGTTCCAGTCCAAAGGCGAGCAAGTCGACACCGTCAAGAAGCTCGCCGACGGCGCGATCGATATCGTCGTCGGGACGCACCGCGCGCTGTCCGCGGACGTCCGGTTCAAGGACCTCGGCCTGCTCGTGATCGACGAGGAGCAGCGGTTCGGCGTCGCGCACAAGGAGCGGATCAAGAAGACGCGCACGCAGGTCGACGTGCTCACGCTGACGGCCACCCCGATCCCGCGCACGCTGCACCTCGCGATGGCGAACCTGCGCGACCTCTCGATCATCGCCACCCCGCCCGCCGATCGCCGCGCCGTGCGCACGTTCGTCTCGCGCGTCGACGACACCACGATCAAGGAAGCGATCGAGCGCGAGATCGCGCGCGGCGGCCAGGTGTTCTTCATCACGCCGACGATCGGCCAGATGGGCCACAAGGCCCCGGACCACCGCCTCCCGAACGACAGTCGTCCGCAGCCGCGCACGACCCGACCACGCGACGACGACCGAACGATCGTCGAATGGTCGGAGTACCTCCAGGGCCTCGTCCCCAGGGCGCGGATCGGCATCGGCCACGGCAGCCTCTCCGCCGAGCAGCTCGAGAAGGTGATGGTCCAGTTCGTCGCCGGCGAGCTCGACATCCTCGTCGCGACCACGATCGTCGAGAGCGGCCTCGACATCCCGAAGGCGAACACGATGTTCGTCGCGCGCGCCGACGCGTTCGGCCTCGCCCAGCTTTACCAGCTGCGCGGCCGGATCGGCCGGAGCAAGGAGCGCGCGTACTGTTATTTGCTCGTCCCCGAGCCCGAGCACATCACCGAGGAAGCGCGGCGCCGGCTCGAGACGCTGCAGCGATTCACCGAGCTCGGTGCGGGCTTCCAGATCGCGTCGCAGGACCTCGAGATCCGCGGCGGCGGCGAGCTGCTCG
>JAYVLW010000950.1:0-8965 GCA_043759315.1 Myxococcales bacterium | reverse complement strand
CCTTGCCCTTGATCGCGAGCGGGCCCGCGACGTCCTCGACCGCGAGCACGAGCGTCGCTTCACCGGCGATCGCGACACCGTACGATAGCCATCCTGCCTTGCGGCCCATCGTCTCGACGACGAAGTAGCTGCCCGTCGACATCGCGTCCGCGCGCAGGTTCTGGAGCTCCTTCGCCATCACGTCGACGGCGGTGAAGAAGCCGAACGTGAAGTCGATGCCGCGATAGTCGTTGTCGATCGTCTTCGGCAGGTGCACCACCTGCACGCGCCGCGCTTCCTTCGGCAGCCGCTTCTGGTACTCGACCAGGAAGTTCGCCGTCTTCAGCGTGTCGTCGCCGCCGATCGAGATCAGCGCATCGATCTCGAGATCGACGAGCGCGTTGTAGACGTTGCGCAGCCGCACCGTCTTCGTCGGATCCTCGAGATCGGCGGGCTTCTCGATCCCCTTGCCGGGGTTCGCGCGCGCCGTGCCGATCACGATGCCTCGCGAGTTGCGCAGGCCCGAGAGATCCTTCTCCTCGAAGATCCGGTAGTGCTCGTCGGGCAGCAGCCGGTGCGTGACCGGGTGGTAGTCCTGAAGATTCGAGTACCCGTGGAAGAACCCGATGACCTGGCGGCCATCCTCGAGGAACGAGATCGCGGCCGACGAGATCACGGCGTTCGCCGCAGGCGCCGGGCCGCCCGAGAAGACAAGCGCGACGCGCTTGATGTGATCACCTTTGCGGGACATCACCCGCAGGGTACCTCAGCGGGTGCGAGCGCGGGCCCGAGCGGTGCCGCGCGAGACTGGCCCCTTCGATCTTCTTCGCCGTGCCTTTGAGGCTGTGGCGCACGCGCACGCCGTGACAAGCTGCTGATGTGAGCACGCTCGCGACCGAAGCGGCCCAGGCACCCGAAGCCGCTCGCGCCGCGATCACCGCGAACGCCGATGCGATCACCGAGCTCGCGCGTCGCCTCACGGCGCAACCGCCTACGCTGATCGCCACCTGTGCGCGCGGCAGCTCGGACCATGCCGCGACCTATGGCGCGTACCTCCTGTCCTCCTTCCTCGGTCGCCCGGTCGCCTCGGTCGGTCCGAGCATGGTCTCGATCTACGGCCGCGCGCCCACGGGTCTCGCCGGTGCGCTCGTCCTCGCCGTCTCGCAGAGCGGCAAGAGCCCCGATGTCGTCCAGCTCGCCACCGCCGCGCGCGCTGCGGGCGCACTCGTCGTCGGCCTCGTCAACGATGCCGGCTCACCACTCGCCGACGCATGCGAGCTCGTCATCCCGCTGCGCGCCGGGCGCGAGACCAGCGTCGCTGCGACGAAGTCCTTCCTGTGCGCGGCCGCCGCGCTCCTCCAGCTCGCCGCCGTGTGGTCCCGCGATCCCGCGCTCGCCGATGCACTCGCCCGTCTCCCGGATGCACTCGCCGACGCGTGCACCCGCGACTGGCGCCCTGCCCTCGCACCACTCGCGATCGCGTCGAGCCTCTACATCGTCGGCCGCGGCGTCGGCCGCGGTCCGACGCAGGAGATCGCGCTCAAGCTCAAGGAGACCTGCCGCCTCCACGCCGAGTCGTTCTCCACCGCCGAGATCCTGCACGGCCCGATCGCGCTCGTCGACGCCGGGTTTCCGATCCTCGCGATCGGTCAGGACGATGCATCGGGCCCCGGCACCCGCGAGGTGATCACGAAGCTACTCGCGCTCGGTGCGAGCGTGTCATCGACGCTCGAGGTTCCCGGCACACACGCGTTGCCGATCGGCGACGCGCCACCCGTGCTCGCGCCGCTGTGCGCCGTGCAGAGCTTCTATCTCGCGCTCCCCGCCCTCGCCGCTGCGCGCGGCTTCGACGCCGATGCCCCGCCGCACCTGCGCAAGGTCACGGAGACCCGGTAGACGGGTCCTCAGGCCTTGGGCTTCCGCATGATGATCAAGTGCCCGTGGTACTTGCCGTCGGGATAGCCGAACCGGAACGCGAGCGAGCGCTTCGGCTGCTCCGCATAGAGCGCACGCCACGCCGGCGTCACGGTGCCGCCGGCCTTCATGTTCGACTTCTCGTACGTGCCCCACGTCTCGTACTCGAACCCCGCCTCCTTGCCGTACTTCGGCGGCAGGCCGGTGGAGTCCGAGACCATCCACGCGACGTGCTCCACGACGTACTTGCGCATCGTCTTGAAGTCATCGAACGACAGCAGATAACTCGCTGCCTTCGTCATGCCCGCGACCTGGCCTTTCGCCTCGAGGTGCTTCAGCGCGGCCGGCGACTTGCGCAGGTGCGCGTCGTCGAGGTTCGCCATGATGTGGCGATACACCTGCTCGCGCGTGCCGCCCTTCTTCTTGAACCGGAGCTCGATGTTCGACAGCGCCGTGTTGCGCTTCCCCGCGTCGGTGAGCTTTCCGATTCTCGCGAGATCGTCGTCGGTCACGTACTGGATGGTGCCGTCCTCGGCGAGCTGGAAGTAGCGCAGCGACACCGGCTCGTAGCCGTGGATGCTCAGCGCCGAGAGGCCGAAGATCAGCTGGGTCGGCAGCTTCCCGCCGCGCATCGCGCCGATCATGTTCATCGTGACGGAGAAGTTCGCGCGGTACAGCGACGACAGCTCCGTGGCGACCACGGCGAGCGAGCTCTTGAGCTCCTTCTCCGAGAGTCGCGCGAGCGAGGTGGGATCACCGGCCGGCTCGAGCGAGAGCGTCGTGATCTCGTCGGCCTCGGGGTAGACGGTCAGCGCCGTCGACAGGTCCCCGCCGGCGAACGGGTAGACCACGATCTTCGGGATCCCGGCCGGGACGTTCGTCTTGAAGAACGCGCTCGCGACGGTGAGCCAGTTCTTCTTGTAGTCCTCCTGTGCGGACCGGACCTTCTTGCAGTGCGCTTCGAGCACCGCGGGCTTAACCGCGGCGGGCGGCGTGCCTTCCGCGCACGCACCGACGACGAGCAGCGCCTTGGCCTCATCGATGAACTCGTGGGGCTTGGAGTCTGCCCGAGCGCGAGCTGTCAGGAGGCCGAGAACACACAGGGCGGGTGCGAAGCGCATGCGCGAACACTGCCACGCCGCGCGCGCCGTTTCACCGACGACGGCGGCGGATCAGCAGCGCGCCGAGCACCAGCCACGGGGCAAAAGTACCCGCGTTCGGCACGCCCGAGCTGTCGCACGAGCAGCCGGCCTGCATCTCGCCGTCACCGGTCTCACCGTTGCCGGGCTGGCAGCTACCGTCGACGCACGCCTCGCCGGAGGGGCACAGCGGCGCGTCGGGCTCGTCGACCTGACCGTCGCAGTCGTTGTCGACGCCGTCACAGCTCTCGGCCTTCGGCTGAGGCGCATCGCAGCCGCCCCAGTTGCCCGTGTGACAGGTCTCGGCGCCGACGCCGCACGCGCTCGAGCAGCTGCGCGAGAGGTTGTCGTCGATCTGACCGTTGCAGTCGTTGTCGACGCCGTCGCACGTCTCACCCGAGATCGAGCCCGCGATCGTGTTGAGCGCCTGGATCAGCTCCTGGGCGTTGTCGACCTGGAAGTAGCAGTTGTCGACAGCCCCGGCATCGGTGCTGGCTGGATTGCAGCCCGGGCGTGCGGTGTTCGCCGCCACCGCCATGCGGTTGAGCGCGACCGGATCGACCTCGGCACCGAAGCCGACGATCCACGTCGTCACCCCTTGTGCCGTGAGCGTCTCGACCGCGGGCACGCCGTCGAAGCGCGTCTGCGGGTCGTAGGGAACGCAGTACTGCCAGCCATCGGTGATCAGCACCACGTTGCGGGCGGCGGCGGTCGACGTCAGCGAAGGCTCGGCGGCCGCGGCCTCGAGCGTCTGCGCCATCGGCGTGTAGTTGCCGCCCTCGGGGGGAGGCGTGGTGAGCGCGCTCATGATCGCCGCGCGGTTCGTCAGGCCCGGCTGGACGTCGACCTGGCCCGGCGAGCACTGGCCCGCCCGGGGGAACGTCATCAGCCCGAACTCGGCCTTCGCTTCGTGTGCGCTCAGGACCTGGCCGAGCCCGGTGACCGCGACCTGCCACTTCGTCTGCGTCCCGATCGTGCCGGTCTGCATCGAGCTCGACTTGTCGAGGACCACCATGACCTTCGCTGGCGAGCAGGCGTCCGCGGCGGCGGACTGGGGCGCCAGGAGGAGCGCGGTGGTGGAGACGGCGGCGGCGGCGAGCAAGGACTTCATCGTTCCCCCGCGTGAAGCAACGCCGATGCCAGCGATCTCTCGTCGGGACGCGCCCGATCTCCCGGGGTTGCAGATCGGGTGGCTAGCGAACTTGCCGGTCGTTGCTGGCGACACCCGTCGCCCTGCACACGTCCGTCCGCGCTATTTGCACTTCACGGACGCTCGTCGGCGCCGATATCGATGACGCCGGCGCCGGGTCGCGTGTCACCCTCGAAGTCCTTGCCCGGCGACTCCGTCGGCACGCCCGCGTTGACGCACGGGGACTGCGCATTCAGATGCCAGGTCATGTCGATCAGCGGGTCGCTGTTGAGGTTCTGCGACGCCACCGGGTTCGAGCCGCTGTTGAGGACGACGATCGACTTGATATCGACCGGCGTACCGAACGAGCTGACCTGGCGGTACAGCGTGTCGTTGCGACTCGGGAGGTTCCCGGAGAACCAGATGTCGTTCGCCTGCAGCACCTCGACCGTCTGGGTCTTGTTCTGCGCCGGATCCTCGCGCACGCCGTAGCGGTCCAGGTTGATCCCGCCATCGAGGATGTTGTTGCGGATGCGGCCGACCATGCCCTTCAGGCCGCAGTTGTTGCACGGTCCGATCGCCACCACGAGGCCCGCGCTCTGGTTGCGCGTCGTCCCACTCGGCGAGCCGCCGATGCCACCGCCGTTGAGGTAGTTGCCGTTGACCACGATGGTCCCCGCCGGGATCTCGGCCTCGACCAGGAACACCGCCGTCGCGCGGAAGGCCTTCGGCCCGTACACCACGTTGTTCGTGATCGTCAGCGTGCCGCCGGCGCTCGCGATCCCCGCGCACCAGGTGATGCTCTGCGTGCACGTCCCGACGGTGCTCGGGTCCGTGTTGATGCGGTTGCTGTCGATCGTCAGCGTCGACGTGGCCTCGATCCCGTAGCTCGCGCCGTTCTGCGAGTTACCGGAGGTGATGTCGTTGTTCGAGATGATCGTGCCCGGCCCGGCACCGAACGCAGCGATGCCATCCGAGCGCCGCGCCGAGCCCGCGCGCAGCACGTTCGACGTGATCGTGGCGACCGAGTTCACGCCGGAGATCTGCTCCATCGAGATCGCCGCCGACAGCCCGATCGCCGTGCCGCCGAGGATGTCGTTGTTCTCGATCACGGCGATGTTGCTCCCCGTGCTGCGCATCGCGACACCGATCGAGCGATCCGCGGCCGAGGTCCCACCGCCCATCACGGTTCCACCGAGGATTCTGTTCCCGCGCAGCGTGGGTGCCGACCCCGCGATCGTCACGCCCACGCTTCCCGGCGCGCTCGGGGGCACGCCGTCCTTGCCCACGATCTTGAAGCCGCCGAGCAGCGTCGACGAGCCCACCCCCGCGGGCGCGAGCACGCCCTCGAAGTCCTGGTTCGTGATCGTCGACTCGAACGCCGTCAGATCGCGGCCCCAGCCGCACGTGCTGGTGTTGCACTCGTACCCACCATTGAGATCCACGCCCTGCACGAGCGTGACCTTCTCGGGATACGTCCCCTGCGCGACGAACACCGACTGATCGCCGCCGAGCATCTTCGCCTTCGCGATGCCCGCCGCGATCGTCTTGAGTGGCTTGGTCTTCGACCCGGGGTTTCCGTCGGCGCCGGTCAGCGTCGAGACGAACGTCCCCGAATCGGCGGGGCAGTCCAGGGGATTGGTGCAGCTCGTCGATCCATCGACACCGGCGTCACCGGCGACGTCGTCCCCTTGCGTCGCGGGGTCGCCGCCGCAGCCAAACGCGAGCACCAACCCTGCACAGACGAATCTCATGGCGCCTCCCCGGAGATCCCGAGTCTAGGGCACTCGCGGGGGCGCTGGATAGACTCCGTCTACGGGACCGTCAGGATGATCACGGTCTGCTTGTCGTCGCCCGTGAAGCTCACCTTCCACAGCTTCCCACCCTTCTTCGCCTGGATCCGTGTGGCGTTCCCCGACGGAGACGGCTCGTCCTTCACGATCTCCCACTTCCCCGACTTGAGCGCGGCCCGGGTCTCCGCCGTCACGGCGGCCTTCCCGCGGGGGACACTGTAGGTGCGAATCTTCCCGCCGCCGCCCTTGGTGGCCTGCGGCGCCTGTGCGTCCGCCGGCACCGGGAACGTCACCGTCTGCTCGGCCGGCGCCTCGGCGTGCGCGACCGACGGAACGAGCGTCGACGCGGCAGCGAGCAACAACGCGAACGTGAACGCGAGGGAGCGCAACATGGCTCGAGTCTAGTCCACACGCGGCCACCGCGCCCCTGCGCTATTCGCCTCCGGAGGCGGCCGCCCATGAGACCATGGTGACGTGAGTCGGGTCGCTGTTTGCCTGGTACTTGCGGCGTGCGGACGGATCGGCTTCGATCCGCTCGGGGCGGATGTCACTCCCGCCCGCGGGCAACTGAGCGTCGGCGAACAGCATGCCTGCGCGATCCACCGAGAGGGCGTTTGGTGCTGGGGGCGCGGTGGAGAAGGCCAGGTCGGAACCTCGACGGACAACGCACTGGTGCCGCGCCTCGTGCTCTCGGTGACGGAACCTCGGTGGGTGTCCTCCGGCGGGCGCCATACGTGCGCGGTGGCCGGAGATGGGAAGGTGTGGTGCTGGGGCTACAACGATCGCTTCCAGCTCGGCCTCGACCGTTCGACCGCGTTCGCCCCACCGACCGACTACCCTGACCCCAAGCCCGTCCCCGATCTCCCGCTGCCGGCGATCGAAGTGGGCCTCGGCGCCGATCATTCGTGCGCCTTGCTCGAAGATCGCTCGGTGTGGTGCTGGGGAGACAACCAGTCCGGCGAGCTCGGCCGTGGCACCGTCAGCACCGGCGGCGAGCTCCCCGCCGTGGTGCCCGGCCTGCGTGACATCGAGCGCCTCGCGATCGGTGGGCGCCACTCGTGCGTCCTTCATGGCACCGGTCGGATCTCGTGCTGGGGTGACAACGACAGCATGCAGACCGGCTCCCCCGATGCCGCGCAGGACGTTGTCTCGCCGACCGAGATCGCGGGCCTCGTCGTCGCGGACGTGGTCGCGGGCGCGGCGCATACCTGCGCGCTGTTCGATGGTCACGTGTCCTGCTGGGGCGACAACGGATCCGGCCAGCTCGGCGACGGAACGCAGACATCGCGCGCCACTGGCGGGCGGCTCTCGATGGCCGCGGACTACGTCGCGCTGGCCGCGGGTGCTGCGATCTCGTGCGCCGTTCACGACGATGGCCGGATCTCGTGCTGGGGTGGCAATCAGAACGCGTACACGGGTGATGGGACGTTCGAGCAGCGCTTCACGGAGACGCAGGTTCGCGGGCTGGGCTCGGCCGTGGCGGTCTCCGCCGGAGGGAACGCGACGTGCGCGCGAACCGGGACCGAGGGCGTGTGGTGCTGGGGGAGCGGATCTCTCGGCGAGCTGGGCGATGGCGTGACCGCGCAACCCACCCCGAATGCGGTGGGTATCGACGCCTCCGATATCGCGGTCGGCGACCGTCATTCGTGCGCGCTGACGACGGACGGGGTCGCGTGCTGGGGGCGCAACGACCGCGGCCAGCTCGGCGATGGGACCACGGTCGATCGCGCGGTGCCGGGCAAGGTGAGTCCCGTGTGGACCGGCACTCCGACGCGCGTGGTCGCCGGAACGCAGCACGTCTGCGTGCTGGTCGGCGGCGAGGTCTGGTGCTGGGGAGACAACGAGTACCTCCAGCTCGGGGAATCGACCGTGGCCTCCTCGCCGCTCCCGATCCGCGTCAGCCTGCCGGCCCCGGCGACCGCCGTTCGTGCCGGACGGCAGTTCACGTGCGCGCTGCTGAACGACGGTGGAGTCGCGTGCTGGGGGCGCAACGATTCGGGACAGCTCGGGGACGGCACCACGACCGACCGCGCGACGCCTGCGCGGGTCGCCACGTCGACCGCGGATCTCGGAGGCATCACCGAGCTGGTGCTGGGTGGCGAGTTCGGATGCGCGACCAGCGGCGGCTCGACCCTGTGCTGGGGCAACAACGAGGTCGGCCAGCTCGCGACCGGGACGCTCGGCGGCAACGCCGTGTTCGCGACCGCGGCGATGGTGAACCCGGGTACGGTGGTGGCGGCCGGCGGCAAGTCCGCGTGCGCCCGCACGCCGGGCCTCGTGTGCTGGGGCTACAACGGATGGGGAAACCTCGGCGGTGGGTCGACGAGCTACGAACCGCTGCCGGTCGATTCGACGTTCTCCGCCACGCCCAACCTCGCCGATGCACAGACCTGTTACGGCAGCAGCGGGCCGGCGTGTCTCGGTGCGAACGGCTACGGCGAGACTGGCACGGGCACGATGAGCTACTCCGCCACCGGGCCCCTGCTGATCCCCGATGGCGCAAGCCAGATCGCTCTCGGCGCACAGCACAGCTGCGCACGTTCCGGCACGACGGCCGTGTTCTGCTGGGGCGACAACCTGTACGGCGAGCTCGGCCTCGGTACGGCGAGCCGAAGCGCAGTTCCCGTTCACAGCCGCCTGCCATGACACTCGTGCAGTCGGGACGAGGCGAACTACGGGACCGTCAGGATGATCACGGTCTGCTTGTCATCGCCGGTGAAGCTCGCCTTCCACAGCTTCCCGCTCTTCCTCGCCTGGATCCGCGTGGCAGTTCCCGACGGAGATGGCTCGTCCTTCACGACCTCCCACTTGCCCGACGCGAGCGACGCGAGCGCTTCCGCGGTCACGGCGGCGAGTCGAGCGCATCCTGAAGCTTCGACGCAGGCTTCGATGGGTTCCCCGGCGTGACTCGCGTGATCTCGTAACACCGACTGCGGCAGGAGTTATCGGCACCGCCCGGGGGCTCTCGGGGTAGTGTCCCCGCGATATGCGCAAGCGCCTCCTTGCCCCTG
>JAYVLW010000949.1:0-15542 GCA_043759315.1 Myxococcales bacterium | reverse complement strand
CGTCTGGAACATCACGTATCGCGCCCAGCTGGTCGCGCAGTTCCGCGCCGCGGACGACAACGCGAAGGTCATTCCCTTCGTGTTCGTCGGTGGCGGCGGCACGCAGATCGTGAAGACGGACGGCGCAGACGCCGGCATCAACGCGATCAACAAGGATACCGACGCAGCGCTCTTCGTCGGTCTCGGCGCGAAGTACCGCGTCGACAACGGCTGGGGTCTCCGGATCGACGGCCGCATCCTGTTCCCGCCGGCGTCCAACGAGGATGCGAAGGATCCGATGGCGGCCGGCTCGGACGGCTTCACCACGGACTTCGAGCTGCTGCTCTCCATCTACAAGGAGTTCGGCCGCAAGACGCCGGAGAAGAAGCCGCCGCCTCCGCCCGTCGATGACGATCCGGACAAGGACGGCATCCACGGCGATGCGGACAAGTGCCCGACCGAAGCCGAGGATAAGGATGGCTTCGAGGACGAGAACGGCTGCCCCGATCCGGACAACGACGGTGACGGCATCGCCGACGCGCAGGACAACTGCAAGATGGAGCCGGAGGACAAGGACGGCTTCGAGGACGACGACGGCTGCCCCGACCTCGACAACGACAAGGACGGCATCCCCGACAAGGACGACAAGTGCCCCCTCGAGCCGGGTGTCCCGCCCGACGGCTGCCCGAAGAAGTACGTCAACGTCGTGGTCACCGAGCAGAAGATCGAGATCAAGCAGACCGTGTACTTCGATACCAACAAGGCCAAGATCAAGGCGGTCTCGTTCAACCTGCTCAACGAGGTCGGGCAGGCGCTGAAGGACAACCCGAAGATCAAGGTCGAGGTCCAGGGCCACACCGACAGCCAGGCGAACGACGCGTTCAACCTGAAGCTGTCCCAGAAGCGCGCCGAGGCGGTGCGGACCTACCTCATGGGACGGGGCATCGCCGCCGACCGGATGACCGCCAAGGGGTACGGCGAGAACGTCCCGATCGCCGACAACCGCACCGCCGACGGCCGGTCCCAGAACCGGCGCGTCGAGTTCGTGATTACGGCCAAGTAGGCCGGGTCCGCAGCGTCGGGAGCGGGAATCCTTACCGATCGTGGGGCGGCCGCGGTATAGAAGCGGCATGGGAACCCGCGCGTGGGTAGTTGCCGCCGTGCTCGTCGCTGCTTCGTCGGCTCATGCCGATCCGAAGGGTGACATCACCTCCAAGAGCAAGGAGGCGATGGAGAACTACGACCTGATGGACTACGACGCGGCGAAGAAGCTGCTCAACCAGGCGCTGGCGTCCGCGAAGAAGGCGAAGCTCGACAAGGACCCCGTCACCGCGCGCGTCTACCTCGACCTCGGTCTCGCGGCGTTCGCCGGTGGTGACATCGAGGGCGCGAAGGTCGCGTTCATCTCCGCGGTGCAGATCGATCCGAAGATCCAGATCGACGCCGCGTACAAGTCGCCCGAGCTGACCAAGATGCTCGACGAGGCGAAGTCCGGTGGCAGCGCGGGGAAGCCGGATGGCGGCAACCCGGAGCCCGTGCTCGACAGCGTCGACTGCACGACCGTGAAGGGGCTGCAGCACACGATCATCGACACCGCGCCCAGCGCCGCGCCGCAGCCGATCGAAGCGCTCGTCGGCACTGACATCGCGCCGATCAAGGTCTCCGTGTTCTACCGCGTCGAGGGCGCGACCGACTTCACCGAGCTCAAGCTCGGCAAGCAAGGCGACTGCAAGTACACCGGCGCCATCCCGGCGGCGGCGATGAAGGGCTCGCTGATCCACTACTACGTGGCCGCGCTCGACGGGAACAACAAGGCGATCGCGGCGAAGGGCTCGTCGGGATCGCCGAACATCCTCGAGCTCACCGCTGCAGCGAAGAAGGTCGTCGGCACGAAGGACGACAACGAGGACCCGATCGGCGGCAAGACGACGAAGGTCGAAGGTCCCACGGGCGACATCTCCGGCGGCGTGGTGGCGGGCGGGAAGCGCCCCAAGGTGATGATCACGGTCGCCGCGGGCACCGGCTTCGGCTACGTCCGGGGGAGCACCGAGGGCGGCAGCATGGTCCAGCAATGCTGCGTCGGGAACTCGTACGTGGTGTTGCTCCCCGAGCTCGCCTACCAGGTCAGCGCGAAGCTCTCGATCGGCGTCGCGGCGCGCATCGGCCTCCCGATCGGCGCGAACGTCAACGCCGAGGGCACCGAGGGGCACTCCACGGTCGCCCCGGGCGGTCTCCTTCGCGTGCGGTTCGCCCTCTCCGAATCGGGCGAAGGCGTCCGGGTGATGGGGCAGATCGGTGGCGGTGTGATGCGCAACACGATCAAGCTGACGACCAACACCCCTGGCATGGACACCGACATCGTCGCGCAGGGACCGCTGCTGGTCGGCGCCGGCGTCGGTTTCATCAAGAAGCTCGGCGGTAAGGTCGCGTTCGTGGCCGACTTGTCGGCCCTCGCGGGGATCGCCGTCGTCGACAAGATCGGGACCACGAAGGTCAACTCGGGCATCGGGGCTGATCTGTCGCTGGGCCTCGCCGTCGGGTTCTGAGGTCGATCGTCGGCTTCACCGTCACCGCCGGCGGCAAGACGATGAAGCGGACCGCCGGAGGCAACGAGGACTCGCTGACCGCAGTGTTCGTCAAGCTGTGAAGATGTTCCGCCCCAGCCTCGTGATGGTCCTCGTCGCCGCGTGCGGTGACGACGCGCCGCCCCCCGTGGTCGTATCGTCGGGCACGCTGGCCGCACGGATCGATTCGTCCCCCGCGCAGATCACGCTGCTCGTCGATGGCGTCGAGGTCTGGCGGACCAACGCGGGCGAGGGCAAGGGCCGCGACAAGCACCACGCGCCGCACGGGTTCGCCGCGATCGGTTCGCGCGCGACCACCGTCGAGATGATGTTCGGCTCGTTCAAGATCACCGAGAAGACCGACTCCGAGGTGTGGCGGCCGATCGGCGAGCTCGCCGATGTCACGGCGACCGAGACCGGCGCGACCTTCACGCTGCTGTCCGGTGGCGACGAGGTCGGGACCGGCACGCTGACGTTCGTCACCGCGACGAGGTCGGGCCCGGACCCCACGGCCGCGGGGTTCCCGCGCCACGTCCGCATCGAGCTCCAGTCGGATGCCGATCGCATCCAGATCGCGACGCCGTGTCCGGCGGACGAGCATCTCGTCGGGCTCGGTGGACAGTCGTTCGATGTGGACCACCGCGGTGAGCGCGTGCCGCTGTTCGTGCAGGAGGACGGCATCGGGAAGTTCCCCGATCCCGACGAGAACTACGCCGGGCTGTGGTTCCTCACGGGGCGCAAGCACTCCACGCACACGCCGATGCCGATGGTGCTGTCGTCGCGGGGTTATGCGGTCGCCGTCGATACCACCGCGCCGGCGGTGTTCGCGCTCGGCAGCGAGGAGCACGCCGACGCGTCGCGGTTCGAAGCCTGGGAGGGCAAGCTCGACCTCCAGGTCTTCCTCGGGCACCAGGCCGATCCGGCCGACGCGCTCGGTCACATGGTCGCGTGGGTCGGCAAGGTCGCGCGGCCGCCGCTGTCCGCGTTCGCGCTCTGGGTCGACGCGATCTACGGCTCCGCGAACGTGCGCCGGATCGCGACCAAGCTGCGCGCGCAGGGCATCCCGGCCTCCGCGATCTGGGCCGAGGACTGGCGCGGCGGCGGCGATACGTCCACGGGCTATGCGCTCGACGAGGACTGGCGCGTCGACCGCACGCTGTACCCGGACTTCGAGGCGCTCTCGTCCGAGCTGCGCGGTCAGGGCTTCGCGATGCTCACCTACCACAACACGTTCATCGACGACAAAAGCGACGTCCTCGCCGAAGCGCTCGCGGGTGGCTACACGTACAAGGACGCCGCCGGTGGACCACACTCGTTCACCGGCATCACGTTCGGCGGCTCGAAGCTCCTCGATCTCTCGAACCCCGCCGCGGTGACATGGGCGAAGGGCGTGATGGGCGCGGCGATCACTCAGGGCGCGGTCGGCTGGATGGCGGACTTCGCCGAGTGGGCGCCCACCGACGCTGTGCTCGCCTCGGGCGAGGACGCGCTCCGGGTTCACAACCGCTATCCCGTCGACTGGGCGAAGTTCACCTCGGAGCTGCTCTCCCCGGTTCCCGGCTCGCTGTTCTTCATGCGCTCGGCGTGGATCCACTCGCAGAAGTACGTGCAGGTCCTGTGGCCCGGAGATCAGCAGACCGACTTCTCCGACGGCGATGGCCTGCCGAGCGTGATCCCGATGGGCATCAACCTCGGCCTCGCGGGCTTCCCGTACTTCGGCAGCGACGTCGCCGGGTACATGAGCCAGGGAACCACGCCGACCTCCGAGGAGCTCTACTACCGGTGGGTCGCGTTCGGCGCGTTCAACCCGGTGATGCGCACGCACCACGGGCGCAGCGCGCGGCAGAACTGGCAGTGGGAGCAGGACGCCGCGTCGACCGCGCACCTCCGCCGCTACGCCCGCCTGCACATGCAGCTCGCGTCGTATCTGTGGGGCTCCGCCGGCAGCTTCGAGCGCGATGGCCTGCCGCTCGTGCGCATGATCGCGCTCGCCTATCCGGGGGAGGACTGGGCGTGGAGCGCGATCGACGAGTACCTCCTCGGCGATCGCTTGCTCGTCGCACCCGTCCAGGTCCAGGGCGCCACGTCGCGCTCCGTCACGCTCCCCGCGGGTCGCTGGTACCCGCTGCTCACCGGCGCCGCCGTGCAGGGCGGCGAGATCACGGCGACCGCCGCGCGCACCGAGATCCCCGTCTACGTCCCCGAGGGCGCGATGCTCGTGCTGTACCCGGACGGCGTCGATACGCCGCTGCCCGCGCCCGCGCTCGGCACCGCGGTGGTCGCCGGCACGGCGCGCGAGGTGTGGGTCTACGGCGGGACCGCCGCGAATCCGCAGCACGCGAGGTGGAACGACCAGGACGGACCGATCGGTGCCGCCAACTGGACCTGGTCGGGCCGCCCCGCGTCGGCAGGCGCACCCGCGAGCGCCACGTTCAACGGCGCACCGGTCACGGTGACGAGCGATTCGCAGTGGTCCGCGGTCACTGTCTCCGGCGATGGCTCGCTGGTGTTCGACGGCGGCGGGACCTTGGCCATCGCGCGCGGTGCGAGCGGCCCGACGATCGTCCGACTGCGCCGCTAGTTCGCGACGCCGCAGAGCACAGATCTGGGTGCGCTGCGGCTACCGACGAGCCGGCATCCGCGATGCGCAACCGGCTCGATCAGACGGCCGAAGCAGGTCGTGCCATTGCCGAGGCGCCTATGCTGTGAAGTACGCGTCGAACATCGCTCGCGCCTCGCTTGGGCCGGGTAGCCCCAGTTCGTCGGAGGCGGCCTGGAACGGCAGGCTCGCGCTTAGCTCGTGCATCGCGCGCTGTCGAGCTGCGAGAACGGCGGCCCGCGCGGCATCGTCCAGACGGTTCATGATCCACGTGTTGACTGCCTCGGCGAGGGCGGCATGGCGCCGCTCGTCGCGTGCGATGCGCGCGAACGCCGTGCGCACTGGCGGGGTCGCGCGCGCGGCCTGGAACGTCGCGATCAGCGCGCCGTAGGCTTCGCGGACGCAGCCCTCGACCGCGTTCTCCAGCGCGATCTCGCCAAGCTCGCGACACGGCAGCGCCGCTACGGTGATCGCGCGGGGGCGCCCGCCCGCTTGGCGTGCGAGCTCGTCGAGGGTGCGGGCGTGGCGGATCTCGTCGCGCATTGCCGTACGGGCGCGCGCCACCAGCGCCGCCGGTGCGCCGTGATGCGCGAGCTCGCGCGCCAGGCGCTCGAACGCGGGCACGCTCGCCGCTTCGAGCTCGGCCATCAGCGCGAGCTCGCGGCCGGCGTCGCGACCGTCGAGCGGACCGTCGAGGACCAGGCCCTCAGGACGACGCCCGCAGTTGTGGCGCTCGAACCTGTGCGGGGCGAGCTGCCAGGTCAGGGTGCTCGACGCGACCGATCCATCCATACGCAACGTGGCGCTCTCGACGAGCAGCTTGTAGTCGGTGACCGTGACGACGGTGGACGGCGGGCAGGGCGTGTTGCCTCGTCCGGTCGGGCAACACGTCGGCGTGTTGGTTGCCTTGCGCTCGCTCGGAATACGCTCGTGGACGAGCGTGCAGCGGACCATGCGGCTTCTCGCATCGAACCGTCCGTCGTCGGTCACAACCTGGTTGCCGCGGTTGGAATCATCGAAGTCATCGAGCGGGTCACGGCGGAGAGAGCCGGGGGAGTTGGTCGCGCTGCGCTTGTCGATCCGCGCGCGCTTCTTGTAGTCGCTACAGAACGACCGCGGGTCGGTCGCGGCCCGCGGGTCGATCGTGCCGAGCGCCGGCGTCGTGGTGGCGACCGTGGCGTCGGGCACGGCCGTCATGGCGTCGTGCGTCGGTGCGACGGAGCTCTCGGCGTCCAAGGACACCGGCACGCCGTCGTCCGCCGTCGCCGTCGCCGCATCAGCCTGGGGCTTGGTAGGCGGCGAAGGGGTGCTCGACGACGGCGCCGACGGCAAGCATCCGTGCGAGGCGAGCACCAACAGCACGGCATCGCGGAGGCGCTGTGGAACCCGTCCGGACCCAGCCGACATTCCTCCACGCTATCACGGCACGACCGCGCGATCTCGCAGTGCTTCGAGCTGTCCCCCGGCGGAGGTCACGGCTCAGAACGTCGCGCGCAGACCGACGGTCTCGCGCAGCACGACGACGCTCGTCGAGTTCGTGCGCTCGAACGCGACCGAGCCCGCGAAGTTCACCAGCACCCAGCGGGAGAGGCGCAGCTCGCCGCCAACCCACAGCTCGGGGGAGAGCCCGATGATGACGAGCTCGGTGTTGGGGTCCGAGTGACCGCCGCCGCCGCCGCCGCTCCAACCGCCGTCGCCCCAGTCGTGACAGCACGCGACGTTCTGCGACTGGACGATCAGCGGCTGGTTGATCAACACGCGGCCGATGCCGCCCAGACCAAACCGCGTGCCACCGCCGACGTAGGTCACCCATCGCTGGTCGTCGGTGTCGCGGAATCGATAGAGCAGTCCCGGGATGAGGGCGAGCTCGCCGTAACCGGCGCCGTCCCCGAACCCGCCGGCACCGAGCTCGAGCGGCATGCGAAACGCCCAGCGCTTGTTAAGATCGACCTGCACCGCGATCCCCACGTCGGTACCGACCGCATGGCCGAACGCCGAGATCGCCTGGATCGAGCCGAGGTAGGGCGGCTCGAGATGGACACCGAGATGCAAGCCGCCCGATCTGTGGAGCGCTGGCACCTTCGGCGGCGTGGTCGCGACCTCGCCGGGAGCCTGGGCGCTCGCAGGCGAGGCGAGAAAGAGCGCAACGACGAATCCGATCCGCACTGGTCTCCAGCGTATCAGGTCGGCGTGCCACCAGGCGAATCGGCGCCCGTGACCAAGCGCGCACGACCTGGCAACGCGATCCGTCCGCGCTACCTCACGGACGCGGAGACGATTTCGGCCAACGCGGAGTCGCCGGCTGCATGTATGGATCGTGACGTTGCACGATCCCGCTCACCTTCTCGACCACGCTGCCTGGTTGCGCACGCTCGCGCAGAGCCTCGTCGGCGATCGCGCCACCGCCGATGACCTCGTGCAGGACACGTACGTCGCGGCGCTGGGCAGACCGCCGTCGATGGATCGCGACGCGGTGGGACGAGCGGATCGAGCTGGTCGGCTGGACATTGCCGGCGCGCGTGAACGCTCGCGAGCCGCTCGAGGTCACGGCCGTGTACCGCGTCCTCCAGCCGCTCGATCGCGCGTGGACCGTGTTCGCGCACCTTGCGGGACCGAGGTGGGTCAACACCGATCACGAGCCGGTGGCGGGACGCTGCCCGACACGGATGTGGCGCGCCGGTGACGTGATCGTCGATCGCTTCACGGTGGAGCTTCCGGTGCCGGGGCGCTACGAGCTCGCGATCGGGTTCTACGCAGGCTCCGCCCCGCGCTGGACGAATCTCCCGGTCAGCGCCGCCCCCCCAGGACCTACGCGCGACGACGAGGGCGTCCGCGCTGGCCTGGTCATCGCGGAGTGACCGGAAGGACACCGGAATACGGAGAGGTTGCCAGGCCTCATACATGCGCATACGATGCGCATGTATGAGTCACGTCTACGACGTCAACGCCGCGAAGCGACCGGTCAACATGACGTTGAACGAGGACCTCGTGCGTCGCGCTCGCGAGTACACGACCAACCTGTCCGAGCAGGTCGAGCAGCTTCTTGCCGACTACGTCGCTGGTGAGCACAAGCGGCGCATCGCCGCGGACCAGCAGCTCGACCGTGCGATCGATGGCTGGAACGAGTTCTACGCCAGGTACGGTTCGTTCGCCGATGAGAGCTCGGAGCTGTAGTGGCTCAATTTGACGTCCACCGCTATACCGGAGCGCTCAAGGCGGTCATCCCCTACGTCGTGGTTGTTCAGTCGCGGCGGTTCGATCGCTCTCGGCACCGTGTGGTGATCCCGCTTGTTGTCGAGTCTCTGGCGCCACCTCCTGATCCGACGTTGAACCCAGCATTCACGATCGAAGGAATGCCGGTGTTGCTCGATCCGCTACAGATCGTCGCGTTGGCGGCCGCTCGACTCGGTGCGCACGTGGGATCGTTGGAGGTCCACGGCGATCGGGTCATCGCGGCAATCGACCTGGTGATCGCCCGCGCGTGGGACTGACCGAACCGCGAGCATGCGTCCGAGTTGGTGTGGCGACGTTCGCTGCGCGCTTACGACGCACTGCAGCTGGCCACGGCGCTTCGCCTCGGTGATGGCACGGGCCTGGCGATGACGTTCTGGTGCGCGGACGAAGGGCTGCGCGCGGCTGCGGCCGCTGAAGGGCTTCGCGTCGGCTGCTCGCGCTGGCGCTGCTGCGTCTCAGCGCGCCGTTCGCCGGAGGGGGAGATCGAACACGACGATGACCGGGAAGTAACCCATCTCCTGGCCCCGCAGCCGGTACTTGACCGCGATCAGATCGCCGGCCTTGTTGGCGTACACCACGAGGGGCACGCGACCGATCGGCAAGCTCGACTTCCACGTGATCAGCGTGCGGCCGGCCTTGCTCTTGACGGTCAGGGTCCGGCCGGTGGAGGTCGCCACGAACTTTGCCGTCTTGTTCGGCGCCTCGAGCGACAGCCTGGCAATGACGTCGTCGCCGGGATCCCCACAACCCGGCTCGCCGTCGGCGACCCCCGCGACCACCGGGATCGGGGCGCAGACCCGGCGCACGGTGGACCCGCGTGATTGGTCGAGGACATAGGAGCGATCGACCCCGGAGAAGCCCATCAACTCGTCCGCGGCGGCCGGAACGGCAAGGCCGGCAACCATCGACAACGCGAGGACCATCCGCATCGCAGGCATGTGGACGTGATAGCGCGGATCGAGCTCACGTGCCTGAACTGAACCAGGCGGAACCCGGATCGCCGGGGTGCGCGGGGCTTCGGCGCTCGTCAGCTCAGGAGCGCACGGAGCGGGTGCAACACCAGGAAGATCTCACCGGCGGTGACCTCGGCAGCGTTCGGTGCGGGGCGCAGCACGATCGCGGCCTCGACGACCCGATCGCCGCCCTCGTTGAGATAGATCACGCGCTTCACAGGGCGGCGTGTCGCGGCGCACTCCTCGAGATCCTCGAACAGCGTCGGATAGACCTCGGGGAGCGCGGAGTCGCGGAGCTCGAGCCCACCGGCATCGCCGGCGCACCCCAGGAACTCGAGGAACGCCGCATTCGCGACGCGGACCTTGCCTTGCGGGGAGCACGACGCCATCGGGATCGCGATCGAGTTGAACACCTCGGCACCCGCCTTCAAGCGGTGATCGAGATCGCGGCGCTCGCGCGTCTGCTCGGGAGCCAGGGCGCGACGTCGACCGGCGCCGTCCATGCCGAGCATCGTCATCAGCGCGCGCAGCTCGTACATGAACGAGGCAACGTCGGGGTGGCGCTTCGCCGGATCCTTCGCGGTCGCGCGCGCGATCAGCTCGTCGGCGCGCTCGTCGAGGGGGTTCTCCACGAGGGTCGACGGCGCCGGGACCGGCGTCTCCTTGTGGGCCTTGAGTACGTCCTTCAGGTGGCCCTGGAACGGCAGCCTCGCGGTGAGCAGCTCGAAGAACACGATGCCGAGCGCGTAGATATCGGAGGCCTGGGAGGCCGCGGCTCCGTCGACGCGCTCCGGCGCGATGTACTCGGGCGTGCCGTCCATGCCCTCGGTACGGCCGAGGTCGGGGCGCGCGAGGCCGAAGTCGAGCAGCTTGATCAGCCGGCGCTGCATGGTGGTCTTCACCATGAAGATGTTCTCGGTCTTGATGTCGCCGTGGAGGATCGTGCGGCTGTGGATGAATCGCACCGCGTCGGCCACCTGCCACATCACGTCGCACGCGATCTTCGGCGACAGCTTGCCGCTCTGCTTGAGCTTCGCGTGCACGGTCTGCCCGTCGAGCAGCTCCATGACCATGAACAGGCCGAACTGGTCGTCCTGACCGAAGTCGACGATCGAGCAGATGTTGTCGTGGGTGAGGGCCGAGGCCAGGCGCGCCTCGCGATAGAACATCTCGCGGATCTTGGGATTCGACGCGATCCGGCTCTTGATGATCTTCAGGGCGAACGGCTTGCCGAGCGCGGAGTGGCGCACGCGCAGCACGCGGCCCATGCCGCCGCGGCCGAGCTGACCCTCCACGATGTAGCGACCGCCGATCACGTCGTTCGGCTTCGCGCCCCGGTTCCCGCGCCCGTCCCACGAGTCGTCGCCATCGCTGCGGAGCGGGAGATCGCGCACGTCGGTGTGCTCGACCATGATGCCCTCGGCCACCACGCTCTTGGCCGACAGCACGGAGCGCTGCACCGAAGGGAGCAGCGTCTCGTGGCCTTCGCGTTCGACCGGCTCGCCGAGGTCGACGTCACTCTCCCCAGGGGGGCGGCTCGGTCGGCTCGTCATCGAGGTCGATGGTACCAAATCGTGCTATGAGCCGCGCATGGACGAGGCTGACTTCGACCGTGTAGCCCGGGACGAGCTCCGGCACCTGGAGGATGCGTTCGCCGACGTCGATCCCGACGATGTCGAGGTCTCCGTCAGCGATGGCGTACTCCGGCTGGACCTTCGAGATGGCACCCGGATCGTCATCAACGCCCACCGTGCCGCGCGCCAGATCTGGATGGCAGCGATCTCCACGGCCTGGCACTTCGACCCCGCGGGGGAGGGCGCCTGGCGCGCCCCGAAGACCGGGGACGAGCTGCGCCCGACGCTGACGAAGCTGATCAATCAGCGCACCGGTCTCACCCTGGCTCTGTAGTAAGGTCCGCGGATGGCCGAGTCGCAGCTCTTGAGTGTCATCAGGATGTGGGCCGCCGTCGCGTGGGCCGACGGCGTGCTCGCCGAGCCCGAGGCGGAGGGTCTCCGCCGGCTGATCCGCACGGCGGACCTCACTCCGGAGGAGCGCGAGACCTCCAGCAGCTTCCTCGACACCGAGGTGGCGCTCCCGGAGACCTACCTGACGTCGATGAGCCCGGAGTCCCGCCGCGGCGTGTACCGGGCAGCCTGCCGGATGGCCGTGGTCGACCACGTGTTCTCCGACACGGAGAAGAAGCTCCTCGCGCGGCTCCGCGAGCTCCTCGCGATCCCCGACGACATTGCGAGCGAGATCGAGTCCGACGTCCCCGGCCTGTCCTCGACTTCGACCTGATGCAGCGCCGGCATTCGGTTCGCCACTTACTCTGGCGAGGCGGGGTGGCGGCGGTGTCCCAGGCCATGATGTTCAGCGGGCTCTACCCGCTCGTCCCGCACGCGGTGCGCGCGCTCGCGAAGGGCGACGTGGGCAACCATCCGCTGCGCACGGCGCTCACCGAGTGGGGCATCTCCGCCGCGCTGTCGGCCGCACGCCCGGCCGGCTTCTTCCGGCTCCCCGGGGCGAAGGTCCACGGCCCGCGCCCCGTCATCGTGCTTCACGGCTATGCGATGAACCGCGCGAACTTCTTCCCGCTCGCGTACCGCCTCGCGCGCGCCGGCGTGGGACCGATCGTCGGCTTCGAGTACTGGACGCTCGGGCGCACCGCGGCGGCGGCCCGCCAGCTCGGCTGGTTCGTCGATCACGTGCGCGCGGAGACCGGCGCCGAGGACGTCGATGTCATCGGCCACTCGATGGGCGGCGTCGTCGCGCGCTACTACGTGACGCTCGCGGGAGGCGATGGTGCGGTGCGGCGGCTGATCACGCTGGGTTCGCCGCACAGCGGCACCGGCGTGTCGCGGATCGGCATCGGTCACCCGGGGCGCGAGCTCGTGACCGGGTCCAAGCTCGTCACGCGCCTCACGGCGTCGCCGCCACCGGGGCGCACGAAGATCACCACGATCTGGTCGCGTGGTGATGCCCTCGTTCCCGCGGGCGGGCAACCGCCGCTCGCGGGCGCCGAGACGATCATCTACGACGACCTCGGCCACGTCGCGCTGCTCGCCTCCCGCCGGGTCGCCGATGACGTGATCGCGCGCCTCCTGGACCGGGTCACGGGACGTAGTTCGGCGTGAAACGACATCACCCGCGGGTTACCACGCGTCGAGCAGCACTCTGGCGTCGGCGTCGGTCCACGTCGCGCTGACCATGAGCGTCGCGCCCATCGCGGTGATCGCGATCTTGTCGACAGCGATCGCGAGCGGCGCGGGGAGCTGCGAGGCAAAGACCTTGCGGCCCATGCCGATCGAGACAGCGAGGCGCGCGGCGACGTACGGATCCGCGAGGGCCGCGCTGCCCGCGAGGGTGAGCCCCGAGCGCGATGTCTCGAGCGTGCCGGCGATCCACTGGATCGATCCGAGGTCGGGGAGGAGCTGCGCGAGGCGGCGCTTCCCCGCGGCGTCGAGCCAGATCGCGCCGAACGCGAGCGCGCCGTGCGGCGCGACCGGACCCGGCGCGATCATCCGCGCGGACGGCGCGCCCGGCACGCCGGCGATCACGAGCGAGCTGGCGGTGCGGAGCGCGTCCGCGCGATCCTCCATCCCGCTCGTGCGCACGAGACGCGCGACCGCGGCCATCATCGCCGCCGAACCACGAGCCTTCGCGAGATCGATCCCGACGAAGCTCAGGCCCTCCCCGGGCACCTGTGCGAGCAGCGCCGCGCTCCGCGGTCCGGACGCGACCTGGCCGTGCGCGATCACCAGCGCCGTGACCCCGATCGTCCATGCCGCGCGCATCGACTAGCGAATCGTCAGCGAGACCGAGACGTGCTGGTCACCCATCGGCTTGCCGGCGCACGTCACGCCGGCGAACTTGATCGTCAGGGAGAAGCTGCCGGCCTGGGTCGGCACGCCGCCGATCGCGCCATCCTCGAGCACGAGGCCCGGTGCGAGGGCGCCTTGCTCGACGCTGGCACCGGTGTTCACCCACCGCGCCTCGCGACCATCGGGGTACGTACACGCCGCCGCGGGCTTCGCCTGCATCCGTGCGCCGACCTTGCCGGTGAGGCCCTTCGCACCCGCGTCGGGATAGAACACGTGAAACGGAGCGTCGCCGGTGGGCGACCTCGGCCCCGGACACGCGGCGAGCGCCGCGAGGAGCAGGGCCGCGCGGATCATGCGGGCAGCGCTCCGAACAGCGTCGCCATCGTGGCGCGCGCGATCGTCACGTCGACCAGCTCGCCGACCGCGCCGACGCCGGCGGGGAGGATCACGGTCTTGAAGCCATCGGTGCGGCCCATCAGCTGCGCCGGATCGCGCTTGCTCGGTCCGTGCACGAGCACGCGCTCGCGGCGGCCGACGTGCGCGGCGAACACCTCGGCGGAGATCGCCTCTTGCAGCGCGATGATCTCGGTGAGGCGGCGCTTCTTCGTGGCCTCGGGGATGTCGTCGACGAGCTTCTTCGCGGCGAAGGTCAGGTCGCGCTCCGAGTAGGCGAACATGAACGCGGAGTCGAACCGCAGCTCGCGCATCAGCGCCAGGGTCTGCGCGTGATCGTCCTCGGTCTCGCCGGAGAAGCCGGTGAGGATGTCCGTCGAGAACGCGATGTCGGGCATCCGGGCGCGCAGCGCGTGCACGATCGCGCGGTAGTCGGCGACGGTGTAGCCGCGCTTCATGCGGTCGAGCACCGCGTCGGAGCCCGACTGCACCGGCAGGTGGACGTACTTGCAGATCTTCGGCTCCTCGGCGATCGCCGCGATCACGTCGTCGGTGAAGTCGATCGGGTAGGGCGAGGTGAACCGCACCCGCTCGATGCCCTCGACGAGGCAGACCGCGCGCAGCAGCCCGGCGAAGCTGGTCTCATCCCACACGTACGAGTTCACCGTCTGCCCCAGCAGCACCACCTCGCGATAGCCGGCCGCCGCGAGCTCGCGGACCTGGCGCAGCACCTCGCGCGGCGGCGTCCCGCGCTCGCGACCGCGTGTGAACGGCACCACGCAGAACGTGCAGAACTTGTCGCAGCCGCGCTGGATCGTGACGAACCCCGAGACCCCATCGCCTCCGACCGCGCCCGAGAGGCCCTCGTAGGTCTCCGCCTTGTCGAGTCGTACGTCGATCACGGGCTGCGCGTGAACCTGACGCGCCGCCGCGAGTAGCTCGGGCAACCGGCGATAGCTATCGGGCCCGGCGATCACGTCCACCGCGGGTGCGCGCACGGCCAGGCTCTCCTTGAGATGCTCGGCCATGCAACCGACGATCGCGAGCACGGTGCCGGGCTTCTTGCGCTTGAGTGCGCCGAGCTCCGCGGCCCGCGCGGTCACCCGCTCCTCGGCCTTCTCGCGCACCGCACACGTGTTGACGACGAAGATCTCCGCGTCCTCGGGGCGCGCGGCGGTGGCGTAACCCGCATCGGCAAGCACGCTGCCGATCAGGTCCGAGTCCGCCACGTTCATCTGGCAGCCATACGTCTCGACGTAGACACGCAGGGCGCCAGCGGCCGGCGCCGGGCGCGGGGCCGCCGCAACCGTGCGCTTCCCGATGGGAATCAGCGTCTCCGCCATGGCCCGGTGTCTACCACGGCCGAGGCCAGCCGCGATCCGCGATATTGTCGGGGTGTGGCCGCCCAGCACGTCGGACGCGCCGTTGGCTGGGCGACGGGCTGCCTCCTCGCCCCGGCGCTCCTCGGCGCGATGTTCGGGCCGCGCTGGGTCGCCGTCGGTCTCCTGATCGCCGTGATCGGCACGCTGTGGCTCCTCCTGTGGCTCCCGCGCTCCGCCCACGGCGCGTTCGAGATCGGTCGCTTCGACCGTGCGGCGCGCCGCTATCGCATCCTCGCGCTCCTCGCGTTCTCCGCCCACCGCGAGCGCGCCGCGTTGCTGTCTCGCGCGGGTTGCGACGTCGCCTCCGGTAAGCTCGAGCGCGCGGAGGCCACGCTCGCCGACATCGATCCCACCACCCTCGAGACCTGCGAGCGCGCCGTGTGGCTCAACAACAGCGCGTGCGCTGCCCTCGACGCGAACCGCGACGCCGCCGCCGCGCTCGCCAGCGTCGACGAGGCGATCGGTCTGCGCCCTGACGTCCCCGCGATCCAGCACACCCGCGCCCGGGCCCTCCTCGCCGTCGGCCGCCTCGACGACGCGATCGCCGTGCTCGACGCCATGCGCGTGGGCGGCGAGCTCGCCCCTCACCTCGAGGCCGAGCGCTGCCGCGAGCTCGC
>JAYVLW010000948.1:0-4550 GCA_043759315.1 Myxococcales bacterium | reverse complement strand
AGCCGGTCCGCGAACCGCGCGAGGCCGGCCGCGTACCTGGTCGCAAACGTCTGCACGACGACCGGGCCGAGATCGAGGCGAATGTCGTGGACCACCCTCGCGATCACGGCCACCACGTTGCGGCTCGTCGGATCCCAGGCGACGTCGGTGACGTCCCCGTTGCCGAGCTCGTGGACGCGCTCGGTCGCGAGGTCGACCAGGTACAGGTGATCCTTGCCGTACACCGCGAGCCAACGCTGGTCGGGTGCGAGCGAGAGCCACGTCCCTTTTCCCGTGGTGGAGATCCGGTGCGGCCCCACGAGTCTTGCATCGCTCCGCCACAACGCTCCGTCTCGATCGATCCACAGCACCGAGGTCGCGGTCGCGACGACGGCGTCGACGGACGTCTTCCACTCGAGCGTGTGTGACGTGCCATCGCGGAGGTCGATCGAGGTGATCCTGGCGTCGAGCCACGTGACCACGTGAGTGTCGTCACCGAACGTCGCACGCGCATGCAGGCCCGCGTTGACCAGCTCGCGCGAGGTCTTTGCGACGAGATCGTAGATCCCGACGGCGCCCTCGACACTGCATGCGAGCGCCGTTGTTCCACTCGGGCTGATCTCGAGCGAGGTGACGCTCAGCGGAGCAGGAAGGCTCCACGCAGCACCGGCGCTCCGCGCCGCGGCGCCGATGTCACGGACCTGACGCCAGTGGGTCTCCGAGGCCGCGAGCGGCTTGATCAACGCCACGGCCGCGGTTGGATTGGTGTCGACGAGCATTCGTGCCTGTGCGAGCGTCAGCTCGTCCGCGCGGTCGGTCGCGCGGATCCGCGCTTCCTCTGCGGCGTGTTTCTCGGTGAGCGCGACCTGCAGCGCGGTATCGATGCGGTCGCGCGCCGACAGCTCGCGGCGGACCGAGATCACGGCGACGACCGTGATCGCCACGATCGTCGCTGCGATCGAGCCGACGGCGACTCGATGTGCTCGGACGAAACGCACCAGTCGCTCGCGCCGCGAGTACCGGTGAGACGCGACGAGTTGTCCCGTCAGAAAGCGCTGGAGATCCTCGGCCATTTCGCCGGCGTTCCGGTAGCGGGCTCGATCGTCGTGGGCGAGTGCCTTGTCGACGATCGTCGACAGCGCCGGTGCGACTCCGGTCACGAGCTCGCGGAGCGGTTGTGGCGGGCCACTCATCGCCGCGTTCATCATCTCGGTGCCCGATGACCGCGCGTGGGGAGGGCGGCGCGCCAGCATGTAGTAGAGCGTCGCACCGAGTGCATAGACGTCGGCGCGTTCGTCGATGGTCTCTCCGGCCACCTGCTCGGGCGGCATGAACCCGGGTGTGCCGAACACGGTGCCGGCCTGCGTCTGCAGCGAATCGCCAGCGTCTAGCGTCTCCGCGGCCAATGCGACGTCGTCGTCCGGATCGTCGAGCACCTTCGCCAGGCCCCAGTCGATGACCACCGTCTCGCCAAGATCACCGACCAGGATGTTCGTCGGTTTGATGTCGCGATGGATGACACCGCGCCGATGCGCGTGTGCGATGGCGTTCGCCGCGGCCACCAGGTGCGGGAGCAGGGCGAGCCGTTGCTCGAGCGTCGTTGCCGCTGTGACCAGCTCCTCGAGGGGCTGCCCCGAGACCCTGCGCATGACGTAGAACGGCGATCCGTCGGCCGACGTCCCGGTATCGTAGACCGGGACGATCGAAGGGTGCTCGAGGCGCGCGGTGATCCGGATCTCCCGCGCGAACCGACGGAGTGCTTCGGGCGAGGTCGACAACACCTCCTTGACCGCGACGCGACGTCCCAGCAGCGTGTCGGTCGCTTCGAGAACGCGGCCCATTCCGCCGCGCGCGATCTCCTCGCGATCACGATACCGGGCGTCACCACCTGAGGTCTCCGGCTCCGGGCAGTTCTCGTTCTCCTCCGCACCATGCCGATCCGTGGACCGACCCTTCGCGTCGACGGTCGGTTTCGCGAGGGCCGCCTCGGCGACGAGTTCTCGGCACGGATCGCACAGGTCGAGATGCGCCGTCGCCTCGTCGCGCTCGGATGCCGACAACCTACCGCCGACCAAAGCCGAGATCGCCCGATCGTCAAGACATCGGCCGATCCTGGCCGAGGTCAAGCGTTCCTCGCCTCGGGCGTCGCCATGCAGTTGTCTTACCACGAGGATCTCGCTCACTCACTGACGCGATGGGTCTTGGTATTCGCTCGGATCGCGCCGGCGCTGCGAGTTCGTCCGCGGCCCCACGGTTCTACCCATGGCTACATCGCTTGCCCACGCGCGAATCGTCGTCGGGCGGACGATTTCGTGCGACATCGAGCGTTGGCGTGGGTTCTCGCGCTGTGACGACCATCTTCCACACCTCAGTCCTCCTCACCTTGCTGTCCTCCGCTTGTATCGCCTCAGGCGGTGGCACGTTCGGCACCAGCGGTCCGGGACCACGGCCCGTCGCAGGTCCAGCCGATGGTTCGGCGGAGGGCGCATATGGAGCGCCTGCCGAGGGCACCTATGGAGCACCTGCCGAGAGCTCCTACGGGGGGCCCGCACAGCCAGGTGCGGGCGCTACGCCGGCGGCGAGGCCCTCCGGCCCGATCGAGCCGCGATGGGATGCGTTCGCGTTCGCGATCCGCGAGCGCAGCGAAACGTACAACGGCCCGTGGGCGATCACGAAGCTCACCACGTTCAAGGTCGGGCGCACCTGCTACGCGAAGCTCGGCGAGAAGGACTCGGGATCGCTCGACTACGCGGGCTACTACATCCGCAGCGTCCTCGCACTCGCGAAGACCTGGACGGGGGATGACTGGGATCAGATCGAGGGCCAGCGAGGAAATCGTGCGAAGGATCGCGCCCTCGTCGAGCCGATGATGGACGAGTTCGGCAAGCGGTTTCACCTCACCATCGCGGTGGAGGGCGAAGACTGCGAGACCAACCGCGACGCACTGTGGATCCGCTACTGGTACACGCTCTCCGAGGCGTTCTCGAAGTACCCGCCGTCTGCAGGCAAGCTGTTCATCACCCTCAATGTCACCGCGGCCGCGCGGGACATCACGGTCGACCTCGATGACACCGGCTCGCAGTTCGTGGTGACGGCGCCGCGCGACATCGAGGCGAGGGATTGGCACGAGAAGATGTCCAAGCCGTTCCGCCGGCAGGCCGGCAAGCTGTGACCCGCACGATGTTGTGCGACTTTCGTGCGACTTCTCCGCGGCCGAGGCGGTTACCGGGCATGACTCGATGTTCAGCCCCCTCCTGTCTCGCGGTTCTTTGCACGCTGGTCTCCGGATGTCGGGGTCACGGGACGACGATCATGGACGCGTCCGCCGATGGAGCGCTCGGAGATGGTGCGTCGCGCGACGGTGTCCCGATCGACGCCGCCTCGTCGGTGCGCGTAGTCACCTGCCCGAGCACGGTCGCCATCGAGGTGACGGTCAGTGGCCTGGCGTTCGTGCTCGCACCGAAGACCTGGCTCGAGATCGGCGAGGTCGCGCGGTTCACGATGCCCGTGTCCGATGGCGCGATCAGCGGGGCCCCCGCCGGAGTCCCCGACGGGGAGTTCCGGGTTCCCGCCGGGGAGACGGTCTGCCTCCAGTTCACGAAGGTCGGGTCGTTCCCGTTCTTCGGAGATCCGTATCAGTTCGGCGCCACGCTACAGGTCCAACCGTCCTTGTGATCGGGTCAGTCGGTATGCGGCACGGGGACTTGGATTGCCCGCAGGATCGCGCGCTCGATCTCGTTCACGCGCGCGACCGCAAGCGAACCCCCGAGTCCATCGGGATCGAGATAGCGGCTGCTAGCGCTGCTCTCGTGCTCGCGTGCATGCTCGCCGCTTGCGGCGGCAACCACACGCCGACGCCGACGTCGACGCCGGACCCTGAACGCTCGGGGGCCGCCGCTCCCTATACCTGCACGCAGGACTCCGATTGTCCGCACCCCTCGTGCGGGCCGTGCCAGCGCGGGGAGGTCGTCGATCACAGCCACGACGATATGGGGTGCGTCGTCAACCCGTGCCCGAACGTGTCGGTCGCGTGCGAGCAGCAGGTCTGCGTCGTGCGGTGAGCCTGGGCGGCATCAGCGACCGAGGCACGATCGACGCCTGCTGAAACGCCCATCCGCGTGACGGCCGAACCATGCCCGTCTCAACCGCCGCCTCGGCGACCTGCGTGCGCATGCCCGCGCCGTGATCGACGGTACTCAGATCTCCATGATCTCTTTGTCTTTTGCCTTCGCGATGTCGTCGATCGAGCCGATGTACTTGTCGGTCAGATCCTGGATCTTCTTCTCGCCGTCCTTGCGCTGATCCTCGGTGATCTGCTTGTCCTTCTCGGCGTCCTTGATCATGTCCATGGCGTCACGACGGGCCGAGCGGACCGCCACGCGGGCCTCCTCGGTCTGCTTGTTGACGACCTTCGCGAGCTCCTTGCGGCGCTCCTGCGTGAGCGGCGGGATCGGGAGGCGCACGAGCTCGGAGTCGGCCACCGGGTTGATGCCGAGGTCGCTCGCGCGGATCGCCTTGTCGATGATCGGGAGCATGGCCTTCTCCCACGGCTTGACGGTGATCAGGCGCGC
>JAYVLW010000947.1:0-6280 GCA_043759315.1 Myxococcales bacterium | reverse complement strand
CGTCAACGAATCGACGAGCACGACCGACAAGCTCTCGGAGATCGGGCTCTCCGATGAGGCCGCGAGATCGATCGTCAAGCACCGCCAGGGCCCCGATGGGCAGGCCGGCACCGGTGACGACGACGTGTTCGATGACCTCGACGAGCTGGATGCGGTGGACTTCGTCGGCGCGCTTGCGCTCGGCAAGCTGGTGTACAGCGTGGTCCCGCGCTGCGAGAACGATCTCGCAGATCGCCCGTTCATGGACGACCAGACGTTCACGGGTGCGAGCGGGGGGTGGGCGCGTGACAACGCCGAGGTCGAGGTCGTGCTCGGCGTGAAGGGGATCACGGGGCAGAAGCTCCGCGAGCTGCTGCTGACCAAGAACAGTGACGGCCGCACGCTCTACGAGCGCCTGCGCCGCAACCACGCGATGGAGGCCTTCACCTACGGCTTCGCGCTCGACGAGATGCCGTGGGACGCGGACAGCCAGGACGCGCGCGAGCTGATGCCGCTGGTCGCCCTGACCATCGAGCCGGATCGGTTCGCCCCGAACGACGTGGGGGTACGCGAGCTCTCGCTCGGCACCGATCTGATGGACGACACCTACTACGACACGCACGCGTACTCGCTGCTCGGCAACTCGATCGAGCTGCGCGGACGCGCACGCTGGGACAACGCCACCACGGTCCGACGCTTGTTGATCGCCGCGAAGTTCGGCACCGAGATCGACGCCGAGGGCAACAAGGTCAACAGCAAGGTCGACATCCGTAACGACAACGGCGCCGCGTTCGTGTCGAAGCTCGACGAGGACGTGCGCCGCGGCAAGACCGCGTGGAACGGTGGCGACGTACCGGCCACGCCGATCCGCGGCGTCTACGAGCAGCTCTCGATGAAGCACCTGCTACTCGACGTGGGCGCGCACAAGGGCGTGCTGCTTCTCGAGCCACAGGCGCACCTCCGCTCGACGCGCAGCCGTTACCACATGAACGAGGCGCAGACGGGCAACCTCAAGACCGTGTACGCGAACGGCCGCACGCAGATCCAGCGCGCGCTCGACGCCGTCACCAAGGCGAAGGCCGCGAACACCATCCCGGCCTCCGCGCGTGCGCAGGTCGATGCGATGGAGCTGATGGGCAAGGCGATCCTCGACAGGTCGCTGCTCGTCGCACGAATCAACGCCGCGGGGGGCAACGTCACGACCGCGAACCTCGTCGAGCCGGGTGCGGCGACCGCCGCGCCGGCCGATGCGGCGACCCTCGCGAAGAACCGGATCATCGCCGAGACCATCAGCACCGTGTTCCACGAGTTCGCCACGGCCCTCGACGACACCGACCGCGCGATCACCAACGCGGCCGACGACAGCTTCGACGAGTACACGGACGTGTTCCGCGCGTGGCGCGCGAGCCTCGACATGACGATGGCCAGGAAGACCACCTGGGATTCGTTCATCAACTCCTACCGCAGCCTGTCCACCGCCGCGAACCGCGCCGGCTCGCTCGCGGGCTTCAACGCGTTCGCGGCGACCCAGAACGCCGCTCCCCTCGACGACGCCGGCTGGACCCGCCTCGGCAACTACCTCGACAAGATGGCCCTCTCGGTCGGCGAGCGGCAGATCGAGACGGCCGGGCTCGCGGGTCGGATGCTGTGGTTCGACACGGCGCGCTCGTTCTACGTGCCGGCGTCGTCCCGGGCGTTCTCGAACTTCATGATCGACACGACCGACATGACCGACATGATGTCGAACGAGGAGTGGGGCTCGATCCCCGAGGCCGATCGAACGTTCGCGCAGCCCCTGCCGGCCGCGAAGGTGTTCAACACCACGCTCGTCAACGAGCTCCAGATCGAGCTCGGCATGGAGGCGGCCTACGTCGCCCGCCTCAAGGACCTCGACGCGCAGGTCGCGGCGACCCCGAACGATGCGGCGCTCAGGACGCAGCTCGACGGCGCGCGGTTCGTGTGGACGCAGTACACCGGGGCGATGAAGGTCCTCACCGAGCTGAAGGGCGAGAACATCATCAAGAGGCTGAAGAGCGCGGGCGCTCCGAACGGCATCACCTGGGCGGCGCCGGCGGACTCGAAGGGCAACATCGCGTTGAAGATCCTCTCGGACCGCGACTAGGCGATACTCGTGCGGTGACGAAGGAGGTGGATCCGCACGAGGACACGCGTGCCGAGTCGATCCGCCCCGGGAAGATGGTCGTGGGCCATCCGATCGGGGGCTACGAGCTGATCGCCGTCCTCGGCGAGGGCGGCATGGGCGTGGTGTGGTCCGCGCACGACCCGAACCTCGATCGCATGATCGCGATCAAGGTCCTCCGGCGCACCGATGCCGCACCGGCGCTGCGCAAGCGGCTCCTCCGCGAGGCCCGCGCGATGGCGCGGCTCAAGCACCCGAACGTGCTGACGGTCTACGAGGTCGGGACCGAAGGCGATCGCGACTTCATCGCGATGGAGATGGTCGACGGCGGCTCGCTCGACGAGTGGCTCGATCGCCATCCGCCGAAGCACGACGTCATGGTGGCGATCCTCGCGGCCGGCCGCGGCCTCGCCGCCGCGCACGCGAAGGGCCTCGTGCACCGCGACTTCAAGCCGCACAACGTGCTGCGCAGCAGGGATGGCCGCGTGCTCGTCACGGATTTCGGGCTCGCGCGCGGGATGGGCGAGGAGTCGTCGTCGGGCGGGGGCGAAGCGCCGCCTTCCGAGGCCGCGCTCGACGTGACGCTCCGGCCGAGCGCCAGCGCGCGCACGAACGACAGCCTGCTCGATTCACCGCTGACCCACACCGGCGCGATGATCGGCACCCCGGCCTACATGGCGCCGGAGCAGTTCGTCGGTGGCGCGCCGGATCCGCGCACCGATCAGTTCGCGTTCTGCGTCACCGCGTGGCAGGCGCTCACGGGCGCGCGTCCGTACACGGGCGCGACGCTCGACGAGCTACGCAAGGCCGCCTCCACCGGCGTGTCGCCCACCGTCAAGGTCGACCTCCCGCCGGACATCCGCGCGGCGCTCGTGCGCGGCCTCGATCCGGATCCGCAGAAGCGGTGGCCCACGCTCGATGATCTCCTCGACGCGCTCGATCACGCGGTCCGGCCGCGGCGCCCGCGCTGGGTGGTGCCGGTCGTCGCGCTCGCCCTGGTCGGGCTGGTCGGTGCGACGATTCTGATCACGCGGCGCGACGGCGGCACGACCGCGACGATCGCGGAGGGCTGCGCGCCCGGCGAGGATGGGTTCGCCGAGGCGTGGTCACCACGGGCGCGCGCCGAGCTCGCGAAGCTGCTGGCCGGGCGCGGGATCGACCTGTCCGACGCACAGTACGCACGGATCGCGGATCCGCTCGACGCATACCGCGCGCGCTGGACGCAGGCGTTCGCGACCGCGTGCAAGGCGCCCGAGAAGCTCGGTGCCCGCCAGCGCGCGTGCTTGCTGGCGGCGCGCGACCAGACCGCGGCGCTGGCGCTCGTGCTCCGTGAAGGCCCGCCGCCGATGTACGCGAGGATCGATCTGCACGGCATGCTCCCGGACCTCGGTGGCTGCGAGGGTGACGCGCCGAACGCGCCCCCGCACCCTCCGACGGATCCGCAGCTCCGCGGCAAGGTCGTCCACCTGCTCGCGAAGGCGCTCTCGCTCCAGGGGAGTCCCGACTTCCTGACGCGGTATCCCGCGATCGAGGAGGAAGCGCGGACGGTCGGCTGGGCGCCGATGCTGCCGATCGTGCGCCAGGGCATCGGCAACGAGCTCCTGCGGCGCGGCGAGCACGCGCGCGCGCGCGTGGTGATGCAGCAGGTGATCGACGCGCCGTCCGACACGCGCGAGCCGAGGACGGTGGCGATCGCGCGGTTCGGCCTGCTCGACGCATCGCTCGCCGAGCTCGCCGAGCCCGACAGCGCTGCGAGGCCGGGAGAGCTCCACCACGAGATCGCACGCCTGCTCCGCTACGTGAGCGCGGACGTGAAGGCCGCCGGGAACGAGCCCACGCTGGTCGCCGCGCTCGCGGGCTTCGAGGCTCGTGCCTGGATGGGCCTCGCGCAGTGGGGGCGCTATCCGAAAGCCTTCGACGAGGCGCTCGCGCAGGCGCGCAAGGCGGCGGCGCAGTACCACGCGGCCGGTGACCAGCGACGCGCGGCCCGGCTGTCCGCGCTGGCCGCGGAGATCATCCTGGTGCGCGGCGGAGCGAGCTCCCTCGACGACGCGATGTTCGAGGCCCGCGCAGCGGGCGAGGCACTCGTGGCGGCGAAGGTCGCGCCCGTCCCACAGCTCGATCAGATCCGCGCCGTGATCGAGCGCCAGCGTGGTGAGTTCGCGCTCGCCCAGCAACTCTTCACGCGCACCGCCGGCCCCCCGCAACCACCGACCGGGCCCGCGCGGACCGGTACCGTGAGCGCGAACGGCAAGCCCGTCGCGAACGCTCGCGTCGTCGCGTGGCGAGGTGAGCTCGCCGGCGATCCGACGAACGTCGTCACCGATCCGGGTGAGCTCACCGGCGAGATGGTCGAGACCGCCGCCGATGGAACCTTCACCGTCCACGCGGGACTCGGCGACGCGATCATCACGGAGTTTGCCGATCGCCGATCGCGACCGATCCTCGTCACCGCGGCACCGCTCGCGCTGAAGCTCGAGACGACGGGCGACCTGTTCGGCACCGCAGATCGCCCGATGCTCGTCGGCGTGGCGGCCGAAGCGCGATACGGAGTGGGCGCGAACACCTGGTCGGTGCGCGTGCCCGTGGCGAAGGATCGGGCCTTTCACCTCGCGGGCCTCCCGCCCGGGGTGCCTCTCGTCGGCACGATCGGAGATGCCGGCCAGGGTCGTCGCCGCAACGTCGTCGGTCCTGGCGCCAAGGCGGTGATCTGGCCGCTCGGCGAGGCGATCGAGGTCATCGGCCGGGGGCCGGTGGAGCCGGGTGCCACCGCCTGGGTGTTCCGCGGAACGGTGACCCCCGCACGACGCGCGGATGCCGAGGGACTCGCCGAGCACGTCGCCGATGTCGGGTGGGCCACCCTCGTGCCGATCGGGGCCGACAACACCGATGCCGGGCGCGCGGTCTACGCGGCGGATGACCGCCACGCCGTGATCACCGGGAACCTCGACGGCAATGTCTCGGTGTGCCTGGCGCGCGGCGCCGCTCCCGAGGCCGCTGTCGCGTGCAAGGTCGTCGCGATCAAGCAGACGGCACTCGGAGATCCGGGCGACGGACCGCACGTGGTCGGCGTCACCACGGTGATCCTTGCCGACGAGGCACGTGGTACACCCGCGCCGTGAAGATCCACGAGTACCAAGGTAAGCAGCTGTTCCGAAAGTACGGCGTGCCGGTGCCGATCGGCATCGCCGCAACGAGCGTTGAAGAAGCGCTCGCGGCGATCCCCAAGGTGCAGGAACAGGCCGGCACCGAGATCGTCGTCGTCAAGGCGCAGATCCACGCGGGCGGTCGCGGCAAGGGCGGCGGCGTGAAGGTCGCGAAGACCAAGGCCGATGCCGAGGCCGCCGTGAAGGCGATCTTCGGGATGCAGCTCGTGACGCCGCAGACCGGCCCCGAGGGCAAGAAGGTCCAGCGGCTCCTCGTCGAGCAAGGCCTCGCGATCGACCACGAGTTCTACCTCGGCATGCTCCTCGACCGGACCACCGGCCGCGTCACCGTCATGGCGTCGCGCGAAGGCGGCATGGACATCGAAGAGGTCGCCGCGTCGCACCCCGAGAAGATCATCCGCGTCGCCGTCAACCCGGCCACCGGCTGGCAGGACAACCAGTCTCGCTCGCTCGCGAAGGCCCTCGGCATGACCGGCAAGGTCGCCGGTGAGCTCGGAAAGTTCATGGCGTCGCTGACCCGCGCGTACGAGGAGCTCGACTGCTCGCTCCTCGAGATCAACCCGCTGATCACCACGAAGGACGGCAAGGTCCTCGCGCTGGACGCGAAGATCAACTTCGACGACAACGCGATGTTCCGGCACCCGGAGCTCGAGGAGATGCGGGATCCCAACGAGGAGGATCCGGCGGAGCAAGAGGCCAAGAAGTGGGACCTCTCGTACATCTCGCTCGACGGCAACATCGGCTGCATGGTCAACGGCGCAGGTCTGGCGATGTCGACGATGGACATCATCAAGTTCTATGGCGGCGCGCCGGCGAACTTCCTCGACGTCGGCGGTGGCGCCACGGCCGAGAAGGTCACCGCCGCGTTCAAGATCATCACGAGTGATCCGGACGTGAAGGCGATCTTCGTCAACATCTTCGGCGGCATCATGAAGTGCGACACGATCGCCGAGGGCGTGATCAAGGCGGTCAAGGAGACCGGCCTCAAGCAGCC
>JAYVLW010000946.1:0-4788 GCA_043759315.1 Myxococcales bacterium | reverse complement strand
CATTCAGCCCCTCGACAAGAAGCTCCCAACGCAGACCGTCGGGGTTGAAGCCGTACGCCGTGACGCGATAGCTGCCGCCACCGTGGCGCTGCGTGATCTCGCGGACGGTACACGGGCCCGACACGTGGAAGCCGCCCAGCTCGTCGACGAGCGCGTACTCGTGAACGCCATGCGGGTACCACTCGCGGAAGCGGGCCACGCTGATGCGCGTGAGCTGATCATCCGGGAGTTCGGCGAGGCGAGCCGCAAGTACACCGGGCTTGACGCGTTGGAGGTCACTCGCACGTGGGAGCGACGGCTCGCGATCCATGCGGAGCTGACCCTCGGTGAGCCCGAGCGACCACTGATCGAACAGCGCGCGGACTGTCTCGGGCAGGATGCGGAGCCCGACAACAATCTCCGCGAGCGACTGCCGCTGCTCGAACCGCTCGAAGACGAGCGCAGCGATCTCTCCCTGGGGACGTGCGGGCGTCGCTTCGACGCCCGGCGCGCCTCTAGTGCCCTTGCGCTTCGTGTTGGTCGTGTTCGCCAGCTCCGCCGCGAGAGACGCCACTTCCTTCTCGTCGAACCAGCGCACGTCTTCGCCGTCGATGGTTGGGTGCAGGCGCGTGCCTTCCAGTCGGCGCACCGTCGACACGCTGATACCCAACCGTGTGGCGACTTGTCCGCGCGTGAGGCGTTCAGCGTTCGCAGCATTCAGCGACGAAAACATCGACAACGGCCGTGATTCTCGCGCCGATGACACGGTACGCGACGAGGTAACTGTCGATTCTGAAGCGCCAGAGAATCCGGTGGGGTAATCGCGCGACATGTAGATGACGGAGTCTACAAGGGCGTCCTGACACCATGATCGCCACGTGATGGCAGGGTGTCATCGACATGTTCGTGGCAGGTGGCGTCAGACCGCGGGTTCACACTTAGCGACAGGAACTCTGCTGATGCCCGCGTCCAACGAGAACGACATTGCGACCCTCGTCACCGCGGGGTTCGGCGAGCTTCTGGACGAGGCGAGCCTGGCCTCGCAGCTTCGCGTCTCACGATCGACGCTGCAGAGCTGGCGGTACTCTCGGCGAGGGCCGCGCTGGATAAAGCTCGGACGATTGATCCGCTACCGCCGTGCCGACGTCGACGCGTTCCTGGACGCGAATACGCGCGGCAACGTCGCCTGAGGCGAACGCCGGCTCGATGGTCCGTGGCAGTGCGTTGAGCCCGCCGGTCTGCGCAGGGACCGCGGTGTTCAAGGAGCGGTAGAATCAGCGAGTGACCGAGCTTGAACAGCGGGTGCAGACCCTCGAGGAGGAGGTCGCGGTCGCGTCGAACGACACGAACTCGCCGCGACTCGCCGGCTTGCTCGCGCGGCTAGGAACCAACCTCGCCGCGATCGGTCAGCGAACGCGAGGCATCGAGACCGTTCAGCGAGCGATAGCGCTCTACGAAGAGCAAGGCGATCGACGTGGTCTAGCAGAAGCCCTCAACAGGCTCGGTGCGCTGTTCTGCATGGAACAACCTGAGGAGGCGCGCATCGTTCTCCAGCGCGCCTTGGAAACCGCTCGCGAAGCTGGCGCTCGGTCTGAAGAAGCGACCAGCCTGAATAACCTCGCGATCCTCGATGAGGTTGCCGGCGACTTCGAAGGTTCTCGACAACGGTACGAACGATCGATCGAGATCCTCCGCCGTGTCGGTGACCGTTCGAAGCTCGCTTCGACTCTGAACAATCTCGGCCTCGTGCTGGACAAGAGCGATCACGACGACCTTGCGCAGGCGGCATGGGCGGAGGCCCTCGCGATGCACGTGGAGGTTGGCAACGATGCCGGCACCGCGAGCACGCTCAGCAATATGGGCGGCGCCTTGGAGCGACACGGTGATCCCAATCGCGCGATCGAGCACTACAAGGACGCGGTCGCGATTCAGGAGAGAGTGGGGGAGACGGGCGAGCTGATGATCCATCTGGGCAATCTCGCCGTGGCGTATTCGAAGCTTGGCCGGCACGCAGAGGCATGCGAGGCGTGGCGACGAAAGCTTCGTGTCGCAGAAGCGATCGGAGACAAGCGACGCGTGGCGGCGACGCTGCATGTGCTGGCCGGTGACCTGGCGTCGGCCGGTTCCGCTACGGAGGCCGACGATTGCTTTGCACGTGCGACGAGCGCCTTCACGGATCTTGGCGATCGCGAGGAAGTGGCGCTTGTCGCGATCGACCACGCGCATGCGCGGTCGGAAGCGGGTGATCACGCGAGCGCGCTCGCGCTTGGCGAACACGCTCTAGCGTTGCGTATCGAGCTCGGCGTTGAATGGCATCTTGCCGCAGTGTTGGACAATGTTGGCCTCCTCTACGGCGCAGCGGGCGATCATGCGAGGGCCATCGAGCTCTTGGAGCGGTCGCTCGTCCTCACCGAACGTGTCGGCGACAATGAGGGGCTCGCGACGGTTCTCAGCAACCTCGGCGATGCCTGTGATGAGGCCGACCTCGACCTGAAAGCCGTCGGCTACTACGAGCGGGCGTTGCCACTCATCGAGAAGTCAGGGAAGCGTGACGCGCTCGCATCCGTCCTCGATGATCTTGGAAGGCTTTACTACGTTCGCCGGAACGACGCGGCCGCTATCGCGGCGACCCAAGGCGCGATGGCCATATACAAACCCGGTCCGAGTAAGGAGCGATTGCGCGCTCGCCTCCAGCGGCTCGTTAATGACCGAGCGAAAGAAGAAGCGACGAGAACGACACGAACGGAGTCGGACGACTGATCTTCTCTGGTCGTGAGTGTCGCCACGGATGAGAAGACACGCGGGAGAGTCGCTTGGGAGATCGAGCAGCGCTACTCTGCGACCTGACATGAGGCCGAACCCGGTAATCACGTGGCTCACAGGCGTGACTACGTTCCTCTCGCTGCGGAGTCGCGCCGGACTGGCTTTGGCGGTTCGTAGCTTCGGCATCTTCGCGTTGCTGGCTGCATGCGGTGGCCGTGGAGAACCTGACAAGATCTTGTCGGTCAGCGCCCATCTCTACGTGCTCAAGTCGTCGACCCCGCTCGTCGAGTACCGCGACGTGAGGCAAACCGCGATCGACCTCGGACAAGTCGTCAAGGTTGTCGCGCCGATCATGAACGTCCCCGCGGTTGGGGCCTCCGAGCACGCGCGCGGAGTTGCGATGTTGGTGAAGGGAATCGACGCGAAGAAGAGCGCGATGTTCGGCAAACTCGACAAGCTCGTCGTCGACGGATCGCTCGGCGCGCTCAAGGGCGACTCCGTCCCTGCGCCGATCGCGATCGGCGATCGTCTCGCGAAGCAGCTCGGGGTGAAGGTCGGCGATCATGTCTCGATCGCCCTGACGGATCCGCGTCCAGAGCCGCGACCGTTCGATGCTCGAGTGGTTGCGGTCTTTCACAGTGGCGTGGACAGCTACGACACCACCGTCGCGTTCGGCGCGTTCGAAGCGGTTCAGGACCTGTGGGCGAAAGGCGACGTGGCGTCGGCCATCGAGATCGAATGTCACCACCGGGCCTGATGGGGACCACTTCCACCAGTATCACCGGGGACCAGGGGACCACGTGTTGAGAAGTGGCCCGTCGACGTTCGCGACCGGATGATCTTGGCGCACCGAAAGAAGTGAAGGCCCGAGTCGCAAGCTCGAGCCTTCGGTCGTAGACCCAGAGCCGGGCTTTCGACGAGTCATACGTCGCACGGCCCTCGTCTCACGTTCAAGTTTCTGGCGGTTGCCCCAGAGCCTTGGACGCCGGCGTTCCCGTTTACGAGTTGACCTGCTTGTGGTGCGTCGTCACGTTCGTCGTCTGCCGGCAGCACTATCGCGGCCACGACTACTGCGGCGATGAGTGCCGCGACCACGCGCGAGCAGCCAGTCACCGCGCCGCGAGCGCTCGCTACGAGCGGAGCCTCGGCGATGATGGCAAGCAAGACCGCCGGACACAGCGCATCGACCGCGCCGCGAAGCAGGCCGAAGCATTGGCGTTGCCTGATGCACGTAGCCAGGAAGTTGCGCCGCGTGCTGAATGCTCCGCGTTCGACGACCCACCGCTGCTCGCGACGAGCACGTCCGAGGTCGACGGTGAAGCAGACGCAGATGAAATACACGGTGGTCATCATTCCGTCGTCGACGCGGACGCGCGTGCTCGTGAGCCAAGGGCCCGACGAGCTGTTGCGGGCGATCTTGCCGCCGCCCTCGTCGGTGCATCACGAGCGCGCGGCGATCACGCTGCTCCAGGGATTGTCGCTGTGGCTCGACGCGAAGCTCCACGTTGTATTGTCTGTGGGCGATCGGGAAGCATCGTTCTGCCTCGCCCTCACCGACGAGATGGGTCTCGGCATGCGCTCGGTGTTCTTCGATGTCGAGGTCCATGACCCACGAGAGCGACGTGGGCGCGGCCAGCGCATTCGCGGCATCGGCGACTTCGCCGACCTGCGCCAGATGTACCTGCGGTTGTTCGTTCCCGACGGAAACTGACGATGGCCAGGCTGCCCAAGCTCGCCGCCGCGCTGACCGAGCAGGACACGCGGCTCTCCGAGGTACTCCGGCTCTCGCTCGTCGAGGGCTTGGCGATCCGCGCGATCTCGCGCCGCCTGAAGTTGTCGCGCAAGACCGTTCGCCGGCTGCTCGCACGCGGTCCCGAGCGTGTGGCGCCGTCGAGCGAGCCGCGCCCGTCGTTGCTCGACGCGTACGAAGGCGAGATCCGCCGCCTGCTCGGCGACACGCCCGAGCTCACGGCGCCCGGGATCCTCGAGCGGCTCCGGCCACTCGGCTACGCCGGCGGCATCACGATCCTGCGTGACCGCGTCGCA
>JAYVLW010000945.1:0-11275 GCA_043759315.1 Myxococcales bacterium | reverse complement strand
ACGAGCTGCGATACGGGCACGCACACGTGCAAGATCGATTGTGCGGTGACGAGCTGCAACAACGCGATCGTGTGCCCCGTGGGCTGGAACTGCGATGTCGCATGCAGCACGGCGAACTCGTGCCGTGGCGGCGTCACCTGCACGGGGCCCGGCACCTGCAAGATCGGTTGCACCGGTGCGAACTCGTGCCGCGACCTGCAGTGCGGCACCGGCAAGTGCGACGTCAACTGCGCGGGCACCGGCTCGTGCCGTGCGGTGACGTGCAATCCGTCGTGTGGATGCGACGTCAAGTGCAACCCGGGCGTCGCCGCGTGCGAGAGCGTCAGCTGCACCGCGGTGCAGTGCGATACGGGCCTCGGCTGCTCGTCGACGGTCGTGCCGTCATGCAAGACCTGCCAGTAGACTCGCGCGCGGCTACCGGTACGTCGAGCTGTTGAACCACCACTCCGCCTGGACGCCGACGAAGTGGGTCCAGGCGTGCTCGTGGCGAACGTCATCGGGTACGTACTCGTCGAGGGCTGCGCTGTTGCGATGGGCCGCGCGATAGACGAGGCGGAGCTGCGGACGATCGTAGCCCGATGGTCCCATCGGTGAGTACACGAGCATCGGCGCGATCTGGAACACCGCCGGATCCTCGGCGCGCTGCGTGGTCGGGTTGAGGCCGCGCGGGAACCGGGCCTGGTACGAGATATCCGCTCCGACGAACACGTCGGGCACCACGCGGGCCAGCGGGCGAACGTCGAGGGCGTATTCCCAGCCGTCATCGTGATCCACGGAGTCCTGATCCGCATCGACGAACCGGCGCGAGAGCACACCGAGCATGACGTTGCCGAGCGCGTGATCCCAGTTCCCGGCGAGACCGAACGTCAACTCGCTCGCGCGGTCGGTCCTGAGATCCGTACCGAAGCTCGTCGGCGGGGCGAGCTCGTCGAACGCGGCGAGTCCCTTCGCGTAGCGGACGTAGCCGTTGACGTGGCGGCGGTGTTCGGGCGCGCCGCCCAGACCGAACGCGCTGACCTCCGCACCGATCAGGAAACCGGAGTCATCGGGCAGTGGCTCGCGCGAGCCATCGTCCCGCTTGCGGGTTCCCGAGGGTAGCGCGTGGAGCTCGCCGTGGAGCTTGCCCTTGAGGCTCAGGCGGCCCGGCCCACCGTCGAGCAAGTATGCGGCCGAGCCCGAGACGATCATGCGCTGGCGGTTGAGCTGGACGACCGTGGTCGCACCCTGCTGCGGGTTCGCGACCTGGACCTCCTGGAACTGGAACGGCGTCTGGAGGCGATTGACGCCCGCGTGCGCGGCGAGCTCGATCGCATCGCCGTGGCCGTCGCCCTCGGACTTGCGAAACATCAAGCCACCGCCGACGGTGTTCTGATCGTCGAGCGGCCAGTAGTCGAACAGGTAGATGTCGTCACCGCGGTACATCCGCGAACCAGCCCACGCGGTCAGCGTCTTCGTGACCTGCGCATCGAGGTAGACGTTACGAAGCGCGGGTCGTGCATCGAACTCGCCCGTGTCGTGGAACAGCGTGCCGTTGAACGCGAGCGTGACGACCGGGCGGAGCTGGAGCCCGCGCTTGGTCTCGAAGCCGAACGAGAAGTCGAGCTCGAGATAGCTCGGCTCGACGATGCGCGGGCCATGCGCGACGACGTTCGCGGACTCGGGCTTGCCGCCGCGCAGATCCGTGCCGGCGATCAACCGACCATACGATCCGAAGCGAAAGCCCTTCCAGCTCTCGCTCTTCGGCGGGGGGAGCGTGGGCGCCTCGGGCTTCAGCGGGACGACCACCGGTGCCGGGGGCGCCGGCGGTGGCACCACGACGGGTTCGGCGATCTGCGCCGAGCCCGCGGCGGAGCCCTGCCCGTCATCCGGCGGCGGCTCGGCAGGCTCGCCCGGCTGCGCTAGCGCGAGACGAGCCAGAGCGATCAGCGTCGATGCACAGACGGCGAACCGCATCCGCGCGGACACGAGCATGATCCATGCCCGCGTCGCAACACGTGATGTTCATGATCTACCCCACGCGGGGCCCGCGGTCGTTGCCTTCGGCAACCAAGACGACGTTAGGGCATCGGCCGGCGCGGCTCGCTCGGCGCTGCGGCGCGCGCCTTCCGCTTCTTCTTCTTCTTGGCCGGCTTCTTCTTGCGCTTCGTGACCTTCGCCTGCTTCGCGACGGTCTTCTTCTTGGTGGTCGGCTTGGCGTTGGACTTCGCCGACTTCTTCTGGACCGGCCGAGCGTCGGCCGCGGGGACGCTGCCCGCAAGGAACAGCGACACGAAGCAAAGGAGCGCCAGCCGCAGCACATCTCTAGCTAAGCCGATCTGGGGGCAACGGACAACGGCTGATCTCGTTGCCATTCGCAACGTTGTGATCGCCGTCCCCGACCGGTCCGCCCGGCCAACTGTCGAATGTCGTGGACGTCCGGCCCGCCCTCCGGCGAGCCTGCCCTGGCATGCCCCTTGATGCCCGCTCACCTATGCGACTGGTCGTTGTCTCGCTGGCGATTCTGCTCGGTGGCTGCCCGGGCTCGCAGCACCCGGGGAGCGGGGACGACGTCGGGGGCGCGGACGCCGCGGTCGACGGGGGCGAGAACGCCTGCCCCGCCGTTCCGACCTGTACGGCGACGATCACGTACAAAGGACCGGGCACCAACGTCGTCCTCCGCGGCGACTTCGCGACCGATGGCTGGACCACCGGCGTGGCCATGCAAAAGACCGCCACGGGCTTCGAGGTCACGGTCCCCGCGAACGACCAGCAAGTGATCGTCTACAAGCTCGTGGTCGACGGCACCTGGATGCCGGATCCGGACAACGCGCGCCGCTCGCCGGATGGCTTCGGCTCGTTCAACTCGGTGATGCGCGTCGACTGCGATCACTGCCCGGCACGGACGCCCATCGACTGGCGCGACGCCGTGATGTACTTCGTGATGATCGACAGGTTCGCGAACGGCGATCCGGCGAACGATGCGCCCGTCGGCGGTGTGGAGCAGCCCGGCAACTACATGGGCGGCGACTTCGCGGGCGTCACGAAGAAGCTCGAAGAGGGCTACTTCACGGACCTCGGGATCAACACGCTCTGGATCACGTCGCCGATCGATAACGCCGACAACTCGAACCCCGGCTCGGATGGCCACGCGTACTCCGGCTACCACGGCTACTGGCCGAAGGACCTGACGCAGCCGGAGTCCAAGCTCGGCACCGAAGCCGAGCTGAAGCGCCTCGTCGACACGGCGCACGCGCACGGGATCCAGGTCCTGATCGATTACGTGATGAACCACGTGCACGCGGCGAGCCCCGTGTACCAGCAGCACCCCGACTGGTTCTGGCCGAACGACAACGGCTTCGGCGGCAACTGCGTGTGCGGCGGCGGCTGCAACTGGGACGCCGACCGCCTGAAGTGCTGGTTCGATCCGTTCCTGCCCGACTTCAACTTCGGCAACGGCGACGCGCGCCGGTACTCCGTCGAGAACGCCGTGTCCTGGGCGAAGCGCATCGGCATCGACGGGTTCCGTCTCGACGCCGTCAAGCACATCGAGACCTCGTGGCTCACCGATCTCCGCGCGCGCATCCAGGCCGAGGTCGCGTGGGATCAGAAGTTCTACATGGTCGGCGAGACCTTCGACGGCAGCCGCGATCTCATCAAGTCATACGTCAACCCCGACACGATGCTCGACGGCCAGTTCGACTTCCCGCTCCGCGGCAGCGTGCTCGCGAACATCCTGCGGCGCGATGGCTCGATGGGTGATCTCGCCGGCTTCCTCGGCAGCAACGTCGGCTTCTACGGCGCCGGCTCCGTGATGTCGACGTTCCTCGGCAACCACGACGTGCCGCGCACGATCGGCATCGCCGATGACTCGCCGATGTTCGGCGCGTGGGATGGCGGCAAGGATCGCGCGTGGAACAACAAGCCGAACGCGCCGTCAAACAAGAGCCCCTACGAGCGGCTGACCGTCGCGTACACGCTGCTCTACTCGCTGCCCGGGATCCCGATGCTCTACTACGGCGACGAGATCGGCATGCCCGGCGCCGGCGATCCCGATAACCGACGTTTCATGCAGTGGACCGGCTACACCGCGAACCAGACGTTCCTCAAGGATCGCCTCGCCGGCCTCGCGAAGGCGCGCGCCCAGCACGTGGCGCTGCGCCGCGGCGCATATCAGCAGCTCGGCGTGACCACCGACGTGCTCGTCTACAAGATGACCTCCGCCGGTGACACCGTGTTCGTCGCCCTCAACCGCGGCGACGCGGCGCAGAACGCCCAGGGCCTCCCCGCCGGCGGCTACAAGGACGCCGTCACCGGCGAGGCCGTCCAGGTCCCCCTCACGCTGCCTCCGCGGTCTGGCCTGCTGCTCGTCGCCAACTGAACCTCACGTTGAGGCACGGCACGAGTCGTGGCAGAGTTCGCAACGATGTTGCGCATGATGTGGCTGACGCTCGCACTTTCGACGGCAAGTCTTGGTGCCTGTCACCACGATCCGAAACCGATGGCGCCGAAGGACGGCGAGCTTCCCCCGCTCCCTCCCGCCTCGGGCACGCCGATCGGCTACCTCCTCGACAACGCAGCGCAGCTCAAGCTCGATGGCGATCAGCGGGAGAAGTTGCAAGCCCTCGACACCAGCCTGTCCGCGCGCAACGACGCGATCGAGACGCAGCTGCGCGAGATCGAGAAGCCCGAGGAAGAGCAAGAGGCTCCGTACAAGAAGGGCGATCCGCCGCGCAAGCCGAAGAACATGGCGCCCGGCGCGCAGCAGGTCCACACCACCCAGGACTCGAGCAAGCTGCACGCGGCGAAGAACGCGAACAACGAGGACGCACTGAAGAAGGCGTTCGCGCTCCTCGATCCCGCGCAGCAGACCGCCGCGCGGAAGTTACTCGACGACCGTGGCATCACCTCTCCGGGTGGATCGGCGCAGCCCCCGCCGCGAAACGAGGACAACGGCGGCGTTCCGCTCGAGCCGTAACGGGGGCCTGCGACGCTTGACGTCGCGCGCACGTCCCGGCGTAGAGTCGCCGCCGTGCGCATCTCCAGACTGCTCCTTCCCGTCCCCCTGATCCTCCTCGGCGCATGCTGCGCGCCGAAGCCGGCCGCCTCGGCGAAGGACAAGGCACTCGCCGCCGAGGCGACGAAGTTCGTGTCGGAGATGGACGCGGAGCTGCGCAAGGTCATGGTCGGCGCGGCCGAGGCGCAGTGGGCCAACGCGACCGACATCACCGACGCCCACGAGGCCGCCGAGTCCGCCGCGAACAGCCTCCAGAACGACGCCATCGCGAGGCTGATCAAGCAGGCGCGGAAGTTCGAGCCGATCCTCGATCAGCTCGATCCGACGACTCGCCGCCAGCTCCAGGTGCTGATCTACATCACCACCGTCGCCACCCCGATCGCGCCCTCGCCCGATGATCCGGCGCAGGCGACGGAGCTCGCGAAGGTCGCCACCGAGATGGGCAGCATCTACGGCAAGGGCAAGGTGTGCGAGGGCTCGGAGTGCAAGGCGCTCGACGAGCTGTCGAAGACGCTGCAGACCACCCGCGATCCAAAGGCGGCGCTCGCCGCGTGGAAGGGCTGGCACGACACGGTCGGCCACCAGGAGCGCGACCTGTTCGTGAAGTACGTCGGGCTCGCGAACGCGGGCGCGAAGGCGATCGGGTTCTCCGATGTCGCCGCGATGTGGAAGTCGGCGTACGACATGCCGCCCGACGCGTTCGAGGCCGAGACCGATCGCCTGTTCAACCAGCTGAGGCCGCTGTACTCGCAGCTGCACTGCTACGCGCGCAAGAAGCTGAACGGCATCTACGGTGACGCCGTGGTCCCGAAGACCGGCCCGATGCCGGCGCACCTGCTCGGCAACATGTGGGCGCAGTCGTGGGACTGGATGTACAAGGACTTCGAGCCGTACCCCGGCGAGGCGACGATCGATGTGACGCCGAAGATCGAGGCCACCCTCGACGACAAGGCCATGGTCCGGCTCGGCGAGGCGTTCTACACGTCCCTCGGCATGCCGTCGCTCCCGCAGACCTTCTGGGAGCGCTCGATGTTCCAGAAGCCGCCGGGCAAGGAGGCCGTGTGCCACGCCTCCGCCTGGGACGTGCAGTTCAACAACGACCTGCGCATCAAGATGTGCATCGAGAAGACGCAGGAGGATCTCGTCACGATCCACCACGAGCTCGGTCACAACTACTACTTCGCCGCCTACTACAAGCTGCCGATCGTGCTGCAGCTCGGCGCGAACGATGGCTTCCACGAGGCGATCGGCGACACCGTCGCGTTGTCGATGACGCCGCAGTACCTCAAGACCAAGGCCCTGCTCGACGAGGTCAAGGCGAACGACCACGTCACCATCAACCTGCAGATGCACAAGGCGCTCGAGAAGATCGCGTTCCTCCCGTTCGGCCTCGTCGTCGACAAGTGGCGGTGGGACGTGTTCTCCGGGAAGGTCGCGCCCGCGCAGTACAACCAGCGCTGGTGGGATCTGCGCAAGCAGTACCAGGGCCTCGTGCCGCCGGTCGCGCGCGGCCCCGAGGACTTCGATCCGGGCGCGAAGTACCACGTCCCCGCGAACGTCCCGTACATGCGGTACTTCCTCGCCGCGGTGCTCCAGTTCCAGTTCCACCGCGCGCTGTGCAAGAAGGCCGGCTTCACCGGGCCGCTCCACGAGTGCTCGATCTACAACAACAAGGCCGCCGGCGAGGCGTACTGGAAGATGCTGCAGCTCGGCGCCTCCAAGCCGTGGCAGGAGGCCCTGTTCGAGCTGACCGGCGAGAAGCAGATGGATGCCACCGCGATCCTCGAGTACTTCGCGCCGCTGCAGAGGTGGCTCGAGGAGCAGAACAAGGGTCAGACCTGCGGCTGGTAGCGCGCTCGGGGCGTTGATCCCCTGCGAAGTTGGTCGATGTACGAGGGGAGCACCTCGTGATCGGCCAGATCATCGGCAACTTCCGCGTCGTTACCCAGCTCGGCAGAGGTGGGATGGGCGAGGTGTTTGTCGGGGAGCATGTCGGGATCCAGACCCGCGTCGCGATCAAGATCCTGCTCCCGGAGATCTCCCGCCACGCCGATCACGTGCACCGCCTGTTCAACGAGGCGCGGATCGTCGCGATGATCAAGCACGCGGGGATCGCGCGGATCTTCGACGTCGGATTCCACGACGGCCAGGCGTACCTCGTGATGGAGCTGCTCGAGGGCGAGTCCCTCGCCCAGCGCCTCCGCCGCTGTGGCGCGCTCCCACCCACCGTCGTCGCCGAGATCGGACGCCAGATCGCGAGCGTGCTCGCATCCACCCACGCGGCCGGTGTCACCCACCGGGATCTCAAGCCCGACAACATCTTCCTCGTGCGCGACGACGAGCTCGCGGGCGGTGAACGCATCAAGATCCTCGATTTCGGGATCGCGAAGCTCGCCGGCGGCAGCGGTCCGCGCACGATCGGAACCATGGGCACGCCGGAGTACATGGCGCCCGAGCAGTGGGGCAACTCCGGCACCGTCGACTGGCGCGCCGACGCCTACTCGCTCGGTTGCGTGCTGTTCGAGCTCGCGACCGGTCGCACGCCGTTTCCATCGCAGACGATCATGGAGGCGTTCACGCAGCACACGCAGGCGGCCGTACCGTCGCCGCGCATCGGTGCTCCAGACCTGTCGATCGGGCTGGAGCGCCTGATCATGCAGCTCCTCGCGAAGACGCCGGCGGAGCGCTGCACGGCGATGGCCGAGGTCACCCGCGCGCTCGAGCCGTGGTGCAGTGCGCGCCGCGATAGCGCCGTCATCGAGGCCACCCACCCCCGGCATCCGACGTACCCGCGCCCGCCGACGACGCTCGGGGGCGGTGCCGGCGAGGTCGTCGCCTCCGAGGTCCAGCGCCGCGGTCACCGTGGAATCGTCGGAGCGGTGCTCGCGGTCGCGACGACCGCGCTGGTCGCCATGATCGCGACGCGCGGCGCGACGAGTGACTCGGCAACGGATCCGGGGGCGTCGGCCGCCACGTCGGCGCAATCGATACGGGCACCTTCGGTACCGGAATCGACGGGGATACGGGCATCGGCAGCGGCGTTGGTCCCGGCATCCGCATCTGCATCCGCATCCGCATCGGTACCGGCGGCATCGGCAGCGGCGTCCGTCCCGGCATCCGCATCGGCTTCGGTCCCGGCGGTGGAATCGGCATCGGTTCCGGCATCCGCTCCGACATCGGTCCCGGCTTCCCCTTCGGCTTCGGTCCCGGCATCGGCGTCGGTCCCGGCATCGGCGTCGGTCCCGGCATCGCCCTCGGCGTCGGTCCCGGCATCGCCCTCGGCGCGCTCCGTCGGGAACGCTCCGCCTCGTGTGGCGCCCGCGACCGTGTCGCCGCCACGCTCGAAGTCCGCGCCTCCGCGCCCGGCGTCCACGCCCCGCGTCCCGCGCCCCATCTCGAAACCGGCGCCCGCGTCTCCGCGCGTTCTCGACAACGAGCTCGAGGGCCGCACGTGACCGGGCGCGCTGCCTCGGTCCTCGTGGTGGTCACCCTCGGCGGCTGTGCCGGGCTGATCGGGATCGAGGAGGAGTCCGGTCTGCAGCTGTCGGGGATCGAGATCTCGGTGGGTACCCTCGAGCCAGCGTTCTCGCCTGACATCGCGAGCTATCGCGTCACCCTGCCATACCCCACCGACACCATCGCGATCGCCGCGATGACCGCCGATCCGACGGTGACGCTGACGATCGGCGGCGCGCAGGTGACCTCGGCAGCACCCACCTCCTTCGCGGCAGCGGTCGGCTCCACCTCGATCGAGATCGAAGCGCTGACCACCTCGGGCGTCGCTCGCACGTATACGGTGGATGTCGAGCGCGCCGACCTCGACCTCGCCTTCGGCCCTCCGAGCTACGTGTTCGGGATCGGCATGATGTACGACCTCGACGTCGCGGACCTCGACGCGAACGGCACCGCCGATCTCGTGTACCGCACCTTCGATGGTCGCATCGGGACGATCATGAATGACGGTGCGGGCACCTACTCGAGTGGCGACTACTTTCAGCTCACGAACACGCAGGACATCGCCATCGCAGACATCGATGGCGACGGCCATGTCGAGCTGCTGATCTCCAGCACCGACTTCATGATCGCGCGCGGCAACCTGGACGGCACCCACCAGATGCCGGTGGTGCGGGGACCCTCGCAGAGTGGCGCGATCGCCGCCGGAAATCTCGACGGTGACGGCCGCGCCGACGCGGTCGTGGCGAACGGCGCGGGCTACGTGACACCGCTGTTCGGAGACGGCGCGATGATGATGATGGGTCCCAACTGGGCGATCTCGCCGACCAGCGCCGAACCGCGGATCCTGCGCTGCGCCCAGCTCGACGGCGTCGGCAACGACGCCGTCGTCGCCCTCAACACCAGTGAACGCACGATCTCGGTGGGCAGCTATGCCCAGCCGATGATGGTCACGATGGGGTGGCTTCCGGTCTCAGCAGGCGCGCACCCGACCGAGCTCGTGGTCGCGGACTTCGATGGAGATCACCACGACGACCTCGCCTGGCTCGACCCGCTCGCTGGTGAGATCGTGGTCGCGACGGGCTATCCGGCATGGGCCACGACGACGGTGTCGATCGGACGGTTTGCACGAAGCCTCGGGGCCGGCGATCTCGACGGGGATGGGATGGTCGATCTCGCTGCTCTCGACAACGAGGTCCTGATCGTCGCGCGCAACGGCGGGGGACACCAGTTCGACGTCCGTCGGTTTCCCGCGATCTCGAACTCGCCGAGCAACCTCGCGGTCGGCGACTTCAACCACGACGGGCGTGCGGACATCGTGTTGTCCAACGCGACCAGCGAGCTGACGATGCGGCTCGGAGCCCCGCGATGACCGGACACAGCCGTCTCGCGCTCGCGATCGGCGTACTGGTGCTGGCCCCGGGTGTAGCCCGCGGCGACGGCGACGACAAGGCCGCGGCGGAGGCGCTGTTCATGCGCGCGAAGGAGCTCGCCACGGCGGGACGAACCGTCGAAGCGTGCCCCCTGTACGCGGCGAGCTATCGGACGGATCCGCAGCTCGGCGCGCTCCTGAACCTCGCGAACTGTCACGAGGTGATCGGCCGCACCGCCTCGGCGTGGGCCGAGTTCCGCGAAGCCGCCGAGCTGGCTACGCGTCGTGGCGACTCCCGCATCGAGTACGCGCGGCGGCGCGCCTCGGCGCTCGAGCCTCGCCTCGTGCGGCTGCGGATCGTCGCGGCCGCCGTACCCGGGCTCGCGGTACGCCGTGGTGACGTCGAGATCACGGACGTGCTCGGCGAGGAGCTCGTCGTCGATCCGGGCGTCTATGTCGTCACCGCGACGGCTCCACATCGCGAGACGTGGACGAGCTCGGTGGACGCGACCGCCGACGGTCAGCACGCGGAGATCTCGATCCCGACGCTCGGGGCGGTGACCGTCACACCACCCCAGACTTCGCCGCCACTCGAGCCGCTTGATCACACTACCCCGGCACCGCGACCTGCGCCGACCCAGCGATCGGCGCGAGCGGTGTGGGCGTTCGCGATCGGCGGCGTCGGGATCGGGGTCGCCGCGACTGGCCTCGCATTCGGCGTTCACGCATACCGCGAGTGGAACGCGAGCCGAGATCCAGCCGCCTGCGACGCTTCGAACGTGTGCAACACGAGCGGGAGCGATCACATCGCGGCAGCGAGATCGTCGGCGCGTACGAGCACCTACTTGATCACGGGCGGTAGCGCGCTCGTCCTCGGCGCCGCGATCGTGTGGTGGAGCGCGCCACGCCGCGGGGAGCGCGCTCCGGTGCGAACCATCACGCCGGCGACAGATGGCCGCTCCGCCATGCTCCGCTACGTGACAACCTTCTGAGCCGCGATGCGGACGCGCGCGCGACCGGCGCTAATCCACACGTCCGTCGTCGGCGAGCTTGCCGAGCTCGCGGTATTCGAGCAGCACGGCCCGCTCGAGGTGCTGCTGGGTCAGCGCCTTGCCCTCCTGTGCCGCGAGGAACGCGGCGCGGAGTGCGCTGTTGCGGATATAGCCACCGGAGAGCGGGAACCGGCGCGCGAGGGCCCCGAAGTCGAGGACGCCCGCCGTGGGGATCCGCGACGTGACGTGCGCGGCCCATAGCTGCGCGCGCTGCTCCTCGTCCGGCAGCGGGAAGTACATGCGCATCGACAGCCGGCGCTTGAAAGCCGGATCGATCGAGCCATCGAGGTTCGTCGTGAGCAGCGCGACGCCTTCGAACGCATCGAGCCGTTGCAGCAGGTAATTGACCTCGAGGTTCGCGTAGCGATCGTTGCTCGACTTGACCTCGGTGCGCTTCGCGAACAG
>JAYVLW010000944.1:0-4254 GCA_043759315.1 Myxococcales bacterium | reverse complement strand
GAGACCGTGCGGGTCGGCGAGAGCAGCTTGTTCCGTCACAAGCCGCAGATCGCGGCCCTGCTGGATGTAGTGGTGCCTGCGCTGCGCGCTCGCGGCAAGCGCAGCATCCGCGTGTGGAGCGCGGGATGCGCGTCGGGCGAAGAGCCGTACACGCTCGCGATCGTGCTCTCGCACGCCCTCCCCGACCACGCCATCGAGATCCACGCGACCGACATGAGCGCCGAGGCGATCGAGATCGCGGAGCTCGGCGAGTATCCACGCGGGGAGCTCGAGGACGTCCCGGTCCAATGGCAGGACGCGTTCGGCGTCGATGGCGACGTGATCCGCGTGCGACCCGAGATCCGGAGGCTCGTCACGTTCGAGCGCGCGAACCTCCTCGATGTCGCCGCGCCGCGCGGCTGCGACATGGTGTGGTGCCGCAACGTGCTCATCTACTTCTCGCCGGACGGGCGAAAGCGCGCACTCGAGCGCTTGCTCGGTGCCACCCTGCCCGGCGGATTCGTGTTCGTCGGCTACAGCGAGTCGCTGCGCGACGTCGACGAGCTCGACGCCCAGCGCTCGGGCGATGCCGTGGTGTACGTGCGGCGCGACGGCCCGGTCGATCGGCGGACACCTGTGCCCGAGCTCCGTCGCCCTCCGTCGAGTAGCCCCGCGATCGAGATCCCGAAACCCGCGCCGGTGCTCGCGCGCGTCGAGGACGTGCTCGTGCTCGCGGGGACGCCGCAGGCTCCCGCCGTGACGACGCAGATCGGCGAGCGCCTCGCGCTCGGTGGCCTGCGCCGGCTCGTCATCGATCTGGATCCCGCCGATCTCCTGCCCGATGACCTCGCGCCCGTGCTGCGCCGAGCGTGCGCGGCCGGGCGTGCCGCCGGGATCGAGATCGCGCTCCAGACCACGCGCCCGGGGACACGGCGCTGGTTGTCGCGCCACGGTCTCCCCGAGGATCCGCGATGACCGGCGAGGCGCTGTGGATCCAGTTCGTCGCGGCCGGCCTCGCCGACGCGACCTCGCTCGCCGATGCGATCGGGAACGCGGGGCGGCTCGGCTCACTCGCCCACGTGGCGTTCCGGATCGGTCTCTCCAGCATGTTGATCGGCGCTGACGAGGTGGGGCGCCTCGCCCTCGCGATCGAACGCGCGCTGGACCGCGAGAACGCCGCTGGCACCGAGCCCGTGTCCTCGGCGGTCGCCACGCTCCACGCGGCGTTCGTGCAGCTCGCGAACGCCGACGCTTCGGGCGCACGCGTCGAGGGACTCGGGCTCGCCGAGCATGCGACCGCGCTCGAGGCGACGGGCTCGGGTCCGATGCGCGCGCCGCGCGTGTTCGTACCGCCGCCGCCGTCGGGGCCGACCGCGGTCGCCGCGGGCGCGACGAGCTTCGTGTGGACCCCCGCGGTCGATGACGACATGATCGATCTGTTCTTCGACGAGGCCACCGAGCGGGTCGAGGCGCTCGCGGGAAAGCTCGTCGACATGGAGCGCCGCCCCGATGATGCCGAGCTCCTCCGCGACGTGTTCCGCGACATGCACACGGTCAAGGGCAGCTCGGCGATGGTCGGGCTCTCGCCGGTGAACCAGCTCGCGCATGCGGCCGAGGACCTCGTCGGTCAGATCCGCGATTCGGGGCGTGCCGCCGATGGCGCCGTGATCGATGCGCTGCTCGCTGCGCTCGACGGCCTGCGCGACATGATCGGCCAGGCCCGCAGCCGCGCGCCGATCACGGTGGATCCGGCGCCGATCGTCGCGCGCCTGCGCAATCCCGGCGCCCCCGTGGCCACCGCGCAGCGCAGCGCCTCCGGTCCCGCGGCGACCCCGACCACCGTGCACGCGGGGGCCGAGGCGCGCGCCACGATCCGGGTGGACTTCGACAAGCTCGATCGCCTGATGAACCTGGTCGGCGAGCTCGTGCTCGGCCGCGACGGCCTGCGCGGCGCGGTCTCGTCGCTCGGCTCCATCACCTCCGAGCTCGCCGCGGATCGCGGCGTCGCCCGCAAGGTCAATTCGGCACGCAGCACGAGCGGCGGCTCGCTGCAGAAGGGGCTCGATCATCTCGGAGAGGAGCTGTCGCGCGTCGAGCGCGTCCTCGCCGAGGTCACCGTGGATCTCGATCGCGGCACGGATCGCCTCGATGCGATCTCGGACGAGCTGCGCGAGCAGGTGATGCGGCTGCGCATGGTCCCGGTCGCCGGCGTGTTCCGCAAGCACGTGCGCACGGTCCGCGACCTCGCGGCGAATCTCGGGAAGCGTGCCCGCCTCGAGCTGATCGGCGACGAGACCGAGCTCGACAAGCTGCTGGTCGAAGCCGTCGACGAGCCGCTGATGCACCTCGTGCGCAACGCCGTCGACCACGGGCTCGAGATGCCCGACGCTCGCGTCGCGGCCGGCAAGCCCGCCGAGGGCGTGATCACGCTCGCCGCCGCCCACCGTGGCAACCAGGTCGAGATCCGGGTCACCGATGACGGCAAGGGACTCGACCCCGCGAAGCTCAAGGCCAAGGCGATCGAGAAGGGCGTGATCAGCGAAGCGGAAGCTCACGGCATGGAGGACCGCACCGCGCGCGAGCTGATCTTCCGCGCGGGCTTCTCGACCGCCGCGCAGGTCAGCGAAGTCTCCGGCCGCGGCGTCGGCATGGATGTCGTGCGGCAGACCGTCGTCACGCGTCTCAAGGGAACGATCGAGGTCGAGTCCACCCCCGGCCAAGGAAGCGCGTTCGTGCTCAAGCTCCCCCTCACCCTCGCGATCATCCAGGTCGTCGTCGCGCGCGCAGGCGGCGAGACCTTCGCCATCCCACTCGATATCGTGCAGCGCGTCCTCACGATCAAGACAACCGAGGTCGAGATGATCGGCGAGCGCGAGGTCTGCGTGGTCCGCGGCAAGCACGTGCCGCTGATCCGCCTCGAACAGGTGCTCGAGCTCGACGACGGTGCGGACGCGGCGGAGCTCCAGCTCGTGCTCGTCGACCATGGTGGCCACAGCTACGCGCTCGTCTGCGATCAATTGATCGGCAAGCGCGAGATCGTGATCAAGTCGCTCGGCCCCCTGCTCGCCGGCGCGAAGTGCGTCGCCGGGGCCACGCTGCTCGCGGATCGCGTGGCGCTGATCCTGGACGTCCCCGCGATCATCGCGCGCGGTCTCGCCCAGCCGACGGGAGCGCGGCGCGTTCGCCCTGCCGTGGTCGCCGGCGGCACGGGCTCGCATGTCCTGCTCGTCGAGGACTCGGACATCGTGCGCGAAGCGCTGCGGCGATTGCTGACCGACGCCGGGTACGTGGTCACGGTGGCGGTCGATGGTCAGCACGGCCTCGAGCTCGCGAGGTCGCGCAAGTTCGATCTGGTCTCGACGGACGTGATGATGCCGCGGATGGACGGCTACGAGCTGACCCGCGCACTGCGTGCGACGCCGGAGTACGCGGAGACACCGATCGTGATGGTCACCAGCATGGGAGAGCGCATCGATCGGGTGCGCGGCTTCGATGCCGGCGTCGACGAGTACATCACGAAGCCCCACGACCGGACGTTGCTGCTCAAGGTCGTCCGCAAGCTGCTCGGCCACGCCGCCCCGACGGACGATGGAGACGCCACGTGAACATCGTGATCGTCTCCGACGAACCGGTGCTGGCCGCGCTCGCGCGCCGCCCACTCGAGCCCCTGGGCCATACGGTGACGGCCGTGACATCGGTCGCCGAGCTCGAGGCGCGCCTCGGTGAGCTGGCACCGCGCGCGGCGCTGTTGCCCCGTCGCCTGCCCGATCGCTCGCTCGCGGACACGGTGGCGATGCTACGCGCGGGCGCGGAGCCCACGGCCGCCATCGTCCTCGGCCTCGCGGCGTCCGACCGAGCGATCGCACGCGACGTGGACGCAGACGGGTTCCTGCTGGTGCCCTTCTCGGACGCCGAGGTGCTCGACGTGTTCGGTGCCACGACCCGGGCAAAGCGCCTCATCCTCATCGCAGATGACTCGCCGATGATCCACCGCCACACGGTGCCGATCCTCGAGGACGATGGCTACGAGGTGCTGTCCGCGTACGACGGCGAGGAGGCGGTCGCGCTCGCCCGCGCGAAGCAGCCCGACCTCGTGATCACCGATGTCGAGATGCCGAAGCTCGATGGCTACGGCGTGTGCAAAGCGCTCAAGGGCGATCCGAACATGGCTCACGTGCCCGTCCTCATGTGCAGCTCGCTCGGCCAGGCCGCGGACCTCGAGCGCGGCTTCGACGCGGGCGCCGACGATTACCTGGTGAAGCCCGTGATCCCCGA
>JAYVLW010000943.1:0-10849 GCA_043759315.1 Myxococcales bacterium | reverse complement strand
CTTTGGCGTCATCGCGGAGATCTACGCAGCGAAGCGCCACCACGATCCGTTCTGAGCTCGTCGCGGCCGCGGCTACTTCTTCGCTTCGTGGCACTCGAGGCAGCCGAACCCGTCGGGGTTCGAATCACTGTACTCGGGCTGATGCAGCAGCTTCGCCATCTCGGGCTTGACCGTCTTGGTCATGAACGCCGCGATCTTCGGCTCCTGCTTGTCGGCCTTCAGCGCAGCGAAGTCGAGCTTCGGGAGCTCGGGGTTGGGCATCTTGTACTTCGACCCTTGTGGATCCTTGCCGTGGCAGGTCTTGCACCCGAACGTGGCGTACTCCTTCGCATCGAACGCCTGGAACAGCTTCTTCATCCGCGGCACCACCTGCTTCTTCATGAAGTCGACCTGCTCGGCGTGGGTCAGCTTGTCGAAGTCGAAGTCGTCCGAGGTGGCCGTTGGTGCGGCGGGGACATCGGGTGTCGCGGTCGCATCGGCCACGGGCGAGGCATCGGGCACGAGCGAGGCATCGGGCGCGATCGACGCATCTGGCGCCGGCGCCGGCGCGGACGTAACGGATGGGGGTGTCGCGGTCCCGGATCCGGGCTTCGGTGCGTCGCTCGACTTCGAGCATGCGGCGACAACGATGCAGAGGGAGACAACGAACACCTTGATCATCGCGCGTACCCTACCAAGTACTGGCAACGTGGTGGCACGGTTGGCGGTATGCTCTGCACGTGCGTAGTCCCCTCGCGATCGCCTGTGTCCTCGCGGCCTGCCATCCGTCCGCGACCGTCGAGAACACGATGCCGATCGCGAACCTCCAGACGTACCGGACGGTCGCGGTGCGCGTGCACTCCACCGCCTTCGCGTCGCAAGGCCGCGCGATGCAGCTCGAGGCGGCGATGCTCGACAACCTCAAGAAGAAGTGCGGCTTCGAGCAGGTCAGCGCCGGGCAGGCGGCGGCGGACATCCTGCTCGATCTGAACATCACGAACGCCGGGCGCGGCGGCGGTGGCTGGATCTCGAGCGACAGCACCGCGACGCTCGATGCGCTGCTCGTGCTCACCGATGGTCAGGATGGCGAGCTCCTCGGCACCGCGCGCATCCACGGCTCCTCGTCGGGCATGATCGTGAACGGCGCGCCGCCGGAGGGCGAGGCGATCGGCGCCGTCGCCAAGTCGATCGCGGATCTGCTCGGCAAGTCAGGGTGCGCCGGCGCGCGCGTCGCGAAGGCCGTGCCCCCGCCGAAGGTCGAGGATCCGCAGCCGCCCGACGAGACACGTCGGCCGGACGCAGATGCGCTGAACGACCAGGGCAAGGAGAAGCTGTACGCGGGCGACACCGCCGGGGCGCTCGCCCTGTTCCAGCAAGCAACCACGACACTCCCCGACGCGCGCTACGAGTTCAACGTGTGCCTCACGCTCGGCGTCCAGGAGCACTGGGACGATGCGATCGCCTCGTGCCGGCGCGCGAAAGCGATGAAGCCACAGCCCGCGCTCGCCACGCGGATCGACCACCGTCTCGAGCTACTGACGCATCATCAGTAGCGACAGCGGGCCCATCATCCGTCGCGACGCCGGCGCGCGATCAGGAACGCGAGGCCGATCATCCCGAACGTCGCGAGACCACCACCGCCGAACACCAGGAAGCCCATCGCCTTCGGCGTCGTCGGCCCGTTGGTCTTCGTCTTCGGCGGCGTCGCGGACTTCTTCTTGTAGCCGATCTCCCAGATGTCGCGACCGATCACCTGTGCGAGCTCGAGCTTGCCGCGCGGCGCGAACGCGGTACGTCCGGCGGCGATGGTCTGCTGGAACGCGCCGTCGGGCGGCCCCCCCCACACGCCGCGCTGCGGGCTCTTGCACGCGATGCGGCCGGTCCACCAGTGGCGGATCGCGAACCGGGCCTGGAAGTTGTTCTGCTGCGCCGGCGCGGCGCCGTACTCGAGGCCCTGCTTGCTCCACTGCTCGCGGCCACCGGTGACCGGCTTTGCCTCACGGAACCGCAGGTCGTCTTTCATGTCGGTCTTGCCGTAGCGCGCGTGGAGGCGCGTCAGCACGTAGTTGCCCTGAGTGATCGGGCCCCCGATCACGTCGCCGCCGAGCTGCATCATGTCTCCATCGATCGGGATCACCGACGGACACGGATCGCACGTGACGCCGTAGATTCCCTGCTGCACTGCCTGACCGAACGCCGTCCAGGCGTACTCGGTGACGACCGCGCCGGGGTTCGCCTCGATGGTCTTGTCGAACAGCGCCGCGTAGAACTCGCCGAACCGGGTCTTGATCGAGGGCTTGACGTCGAAGTTCGTCGGGATGAACACGTTCTTGTAGTTCGCGACCTCGTAGCGGCGGTCGGGCGAGAGGATGTTGACGATCAGGTCCTGCTTGCCCGAGGAGTTCGCCAGGCCGAGGCGGATCGGGAGCGAGAACTCCTCGCTGTCATAGTGGAACTGGATCGGCGACAGCGCGAGGTGGCCATCGACCATCTTGACCTTCTTCGGATCGACCTTCGCGACGAAGAACTTCATGCCCGACTCGATGTACGGACGCAGCAGCGGCTCGGCGTCGGCGGGGATCTTGTAGCCGTTGAGCTTGAGCCAGTCCTGGAGGCCGGTCGCTTCCTTCGCGGACAGGATCAGGATCTGGTACTCGGCCACGTCGAACTTCGCCTCGATCTTGACGACGTTGACCTTCGCCTGTTTCGTCGACTTGCCCGCGGAGTTCGCGCAGGTGATCGTGAAGTTCGTGCTGTCGTTGAGCGTGATGGTCGACGGAGAGCCGTTCGCGACCGATCCCACGTTGTGATCCACGGTGCAGCTCGGATCGGGATACGGCTGGTTCGAGAAGCCGAAGCTCCAGGTCAGCTTCTGCGGAATGCCGGCCGTGATCGACGGCGGGTAGACCGAGAACGACGACAGCACCGGCGGGACCGCCTTGCGCGCCGCCTCGGCGGGCGCGTAGTCGCGTCCCCGGCTGCTGCCCATGTCGGCGCTTGCGACCGATGGGGCCATTTGCCTCGACTCACTCGCCATCTTCATCGGTCGGTCGTAGCGGTCGTAGTCGGGCATCGGCGGCGGGCAGGGGTCCTGCTCCCAGTACTCGACCAGGCGCGGCGAGCCGAGCGAGTCGAGGCGCTGCAGCACCGCGGCGTCGAGCACCTTGACGTCGGTCGGCTTGAGCACGACCGGGACCGGAATGACCATCGCGAAGTCCTCGAGGGGACCGCGATAGTCGTTCTGCATCGACAGGATCGTGCGGGTGCCATCGCGCATCAGCACGACCTGCGAGGCGTCCGCGAACAGCTTCTCGTTCGAGCCGGCCACGTAGAAGCCGCAGAAGGCGTGCGCGGCGATGGTGGTCGCGGCGACGAGCGATGTGGCAGCGAGTAGTGTTCCTAGCGTTCTCATGTCATTCCCCCGGAGGCCCTTCGAGCTTGAACGCCCTTGGTGGGCGACGGGTCTACGGCCGCCCCTGATTATTCCCAGAATTGGCATGTAGGATACGCCCGTGGTCACCGACGCCGACGCGGACATCCGACACGGCCAGAAGATCGGCCGGTTCGTGGTGGTTGGCGAGCTCGGCAAGGGCGGCATGGGCGTGGTCTATGCGGCGCACGATCCCGAGCTGGACCGGCAGGTTGCGCTCAAGGTGCTGCGCTCCGCCGCGGCAACCGAGGAGGAGCGGATGCGGATGCTGCGCGAGGGCCAGGCGATGGCCCGCGTCACGCACCCCAACGTGATCACGGTGTACGAGGTCGGCGTCGCGGGCACGATCGTGTTCCTCGCGCAGGAGCTGATGGACGCGGGCACGCTCGGCGGCTGGCTCGAGAAGCGCCACACGCGCGACGAGATCATCGAGAAGTTCGTCGCTGCCGGGCGCGGGCTGGCTGCCGCGCACGCGGCGGGTCTCGTCCACCGCGACTTCAAGCCCGACAACGTCCTGCTCGGCACCGACGGGCGCGTGCGCGTCGCCGACTTCGGCCTCGCCCGCGCGCTGGGCACCGACGACGGCCTCGCGGCGGAGACCCGCGCGAACATCGCTCGCGCACAGCTCGAGCTGTCGACGAGCCCGATGAGTCCGCTGACCCGCACCGGCGCCGTGATGGGGACGCCGATGTTCATGGCGCCGGAGCAGCACCAGGGCGAGCGGGCCGACGAGCGCTCCGATCAGTTCGCGTTCTGCGTCGCGCTGTATCACGCGCTGTACGGAGAGTGGCCGTATCCGGGCAAGACCGCCGAGGCCGTGGCAAACGCGGTGATCAGGGGCCGACTGGCGGAGCCACCGCGCGGCAGCGACGTTCCCGCGAAGCTGCGGCAGATCCTGGTGCGCGGCCTCGCCACCGCGCCGACGAACCGGTTCCCGTCGATGGACGCGCTCCTGGTGGAGCTGACGCGCCCGCCGAGTCGCGCGGGCCGTCGCGTCGCGACCATCGCCGGTGCGCTCGTGCTCGTCGCGGGTGCGGTCGTCGGCGGGTACGCGCTGCGCTCCAGCGATCCTCCCCCCAAGCGCGCGCCGATCGCCGCGTTCGACCCGAAGTCCCTGACCAGCGAGCGCGGCATCGCGTGGCTGCTCGCCACCATCGAGCGCGGTCAGCTCGACGACGCCTTCGAGAAGTACGCGATGGCAGCGGCGCTCTCGCAGGAGGCCGCGGCGCCGACACAGACCGCGATCGCGTGGGCCTCGGGCTCACTCGTCCTCGCGCTGCGGGGCCGGCTCGACGAAGCACGCAAGCACCTCCAGGACGCCACCGCGGCGCAGGGCGCGGATCAGGCCGCGAAGGCGTACGTGGACCTCGCGACCACCGCGCTCTCGCTCGCGTCCGGTAAGCTCGATGCCGCGCTCGAGCACGGTGCGGCTTGCTCGACCGACTTCACGCCGTCGGTGCCGCCTCTCGCCGCGCTGTGCGCCGAGATGCGCGGCGATGCGGCCGCGGCGAAGGGCGACATCCCCGGTGCGCGCGCGATCTACACGGACGCGCTCGCGAAGGCGAAGAAGGGTGGAGATCGCACCCTGACCCTCGAGCTCGCGCTCGCCGCGCTCGATCTCGACGAGGTCAAGCCCGAGGTCACGGTCGCCACGGCCACGGCGCTGCAGACCACGGCGAACGAGCTCGGAGCATCGGGCCCCGAGGCACGGGCGTGGATCCTCCTCGCCCGCGCGCACCTCGCACAAGCCGGATCACAGCAGGCCCTCGACGACCTCGCCCACGTGAGGCCCGCCACGATCGAGTCGTTCCGGATTCGCATCGAGCACCAGATCGCGACGGGCCAGTCCTATGCGCTGCTCGGCGATCCGGAGGAAGGCCTGTCGCGGATCGATGCGGCAGCCAAGGAAGCCACGACAGCGGGGTTTCCCGGCCTCGCCCTCGCCGCGCGCCTCGCACGGATGGAGGTGATGGTCACGCTCGCGCAACCCGAAGCTGCGGCGCAGCGCGCGGCGCTGATCAAGGATGCGCGCGCGCAGGGCTTCATCCGGATCGTCAAGCTCGCCATGACGATCGAACAGCGCTGATCCGGGCTACAGTCGTCGGCGATGGCCGACTGCCTTCTGTGCGGCACGCAGCACCCCGACGAGCCGCCGTGTCGCCAGTTGCGCACCGGGCAACAGCTCGGCAAGCACACCATCGGCGCGGTGATCGGCGTCGGAGGGATCGCCGCCGTGTACGAGGCCAGGCATCCAGTGCTCGACAAGATGATCGCGGTGAAGATCCTCCACCGCCGGTACGCCAAGGATCAGGAGCTCTCCGCGCGGTTCGTGCGCGAGGCCCGCGAGACCGCCGCGCTCGGCCATCCCGCATTCGTCGCGGTCCACGACGCCGGCACCACCGAGGATGGCTGCGCGTTCATCGAGATGGATCGCCTCGAAGGCCGCGAGCTGTACTCGATGCGCAAGGACGCCGGCCCCCTGGAGATCGAGCGCGTGATCTGGATCGCCGCCTCGATCCTCGATGCGCTGACCGTGCTCCATGCGCGCGGCGTGATCCACCGTGACCTCAAGACCCAGAACATCTACATCGTCCCCACGCCCGCCGGTGATCAGATCAAGCTCCTCGATCTCGGGTTCGCCAAGGTCGAGGACGAGCTGAAGCTGACCTCGAAGCAGCAGATCCTCGGCACGCCGTTCTATATCAGCCCGGAGCAGTACCTCGATCCGAGCGGCGTCGATGCGCGCGCCGATCTGTTCTCGCTCGGCGTGGTGATGTTCGAGCTGCTCACCGGAGACTGGCCCTACACCTGGGACACCAAGCGCGATCTGCTCGGCAAGGTCATGGACGGCGACCTCGAGCGCCACCCGATCACGCGCCGCCCCGATGTCCCCGAGTGGCTCGATGCGATTGTCGCGCGCGCGCTCGCTCACAAGCGCGAAGATCGTTTCGAGTCCGCTGCCGCGATGAAGGCCGCGATCGAACAGGGCCCGCCCCCCGGGAAGTCCGGGATCCTGCGCCGCCTGTTCGGCGGCTAGGCCTGCGGCTGACTGCGGCGACCGTGCTTCTCGACCAGCTCGCTGATCGCGGCGATCAGCTGGAGTGCGCGCATCGGCTTCGAGAGGTGGTGGTTGAACCCGGCAGCGATGGCCTTCGCCTGATCCTTCGTGCGCGTGTGGGCGGTGAGGGCGATCGCCGGCGTCAGGCCGCCGTCCTCGGGGCTGCGGCGGCGGACCTGCTCGATGAACTGGTAGCCGTCGAACCCGGGCATCGAGATGTCGCTGATGATCACGTCGGGGTGCGTGGTGCCGAGGAGCTCGAGAGCTCGGTGACCGGAGCCGGCAGTGCTCACGTCGGCGCCGGCGTTGGTCAAGATCAGCTTCACGAGCTGCAGGACATCGACATCGTCGTCGACGAACAGCACCTGAAGATGCTCGAGGTTGATGGGACGGATCCCGGGCTCGCCAGGGCGATGGACAGTCGACACAAAGGCGCTCTCGTGCACGCGGCGGTCCAACGTCGAGGGCACGGATCCGCGCGAGACTGGCTGTTTCGGGGGCACGTGATGTGCCGGACGGCGCGCCGTGCGGAACGGCCCGGTGCCAATGGAGCGGCCACGCACCCGGACCGACATCGCGAGCGGGCTCCTCGCTACTTGACCCAGACGGTGCCGGCCCGGCCAAAGGCACCCTTGCAGCCCATCCCGGGGCGCGGCGTGTTTTGCTGCGAATAGTAGCGATAGCCGCAGTAGCTGCCGAACCCCATGTTGTTGACCACGATGCCGATGCCGCAGTCGCTGCTGCATGACGTGGTGGCCCCGAAGTTGAACGTGTATGGCCCCGCGAGCTGGGGCGACGCGGCGGACGCCAGGGTGAACTCGGCGCCGCTGAGATCCAGGGTCGACGCGCGTACGAAGAAGGTACCCAGGATCGAGATCCGGAACCGCGCCGTCGCGTAGCCGAGCGTGGTGATCGTCGCGTCTGCGAGCTTCGCGGTCGACGTCTGCTCCGGGTTGGTGAGGGTGCCAACCACTTCCGCCGTGACGTGGGTGGTGCTGGTCGCGAGGACACGCGAGACGAGGGTCCAGCCGCCCCCGTCGGTGGTCATGTCGCAGTAGGCGGACAGCGGGGTACCCGGGTTGATCGCATAGACACCGTCGATGTCGGCGCGCTCGGGAAACGCGGCCAGGAACGTCGCGCAGCTGGTAGGCGCGGTGCCGGGCGCCGTGAACGGCGATGCCGGCGTCCCCGCACCGGTGACGAGGGTCGCGACGGTGCCGCGCACGGTGTCGAGCAGCGTGTCGCCGGTGGACACGTTCGAGACGGTGATGAACGCGGTGTCACCAACGGTGCCGCGCACGCGGAACTGCAGCGCGGTGCCGGGACCGACGAGGGCGCTGGTCGGCGACGATGGCGTGAGCTCGCTCCAGGCGTCGGCGTCGAGGTGATATTCGATGACCGGCGCGCCGGTGCCGAAGCTCGCCTGCAGGCGCAGCTCGATCTCCCGGTTGGTGCCGCGGATCGGCTGCGCGGACGATTGGTTCGCGAAATCGGCCCAGTCGACCTGATCCGGCGTCACGTCGGGCGGATCGTTGGCATCGCTCGGATCCGAGAACCCGAACCGACCGCACGCACTGAGGAGGACGAGCCACCACGCCCGCATCCCGAGAGCGTATCACCATGTGCGCGCACGGCGACCATGCCATCACGCAGCTCGCGGTCTCCGACGAAGACCAGCGCTCGTGACGCAGCTCGGGGACCTAACGGAGATTCAGGCGCGTCACGCGTCTCCGCGGATTGCCTAGCTCGTATGATCGGCGCTCGTGTCCAACCGTGTGACCTCGGGCCGCGTCGCGCCGCTGCTGTTCGGCTCGGGGCTGTGCGGGCTCGTGTACCAGATCGGCTGGATGCGCGAGCTCCGCCTCGTGTTCGGCGCGAGCACCGCGGCATCGGCGGCCGTGCTCGCGATCTTCATCGGCGGCCTCGGCGTGGGCGGGTTGCTGCTCGGCAAGCGCGCCGATGCGAGCGCGCGGCCGCTCGCGCTCTACGCGAACCTCGAGCTGGTGATCGCGGCGAGCGCGGCCCTGTCACCGCTGCTCCTCGCGCTGGTCCGCATGCTCTACGTCGGAGCCGGTGGCAGCGTCGCGCTGGGGACCGTCGGCGGCACCGCGCTGCGCCTCGTGCTCGCCGCGCTCGTGCTCGCGATCCCCACGCTCGCGATGGGCGGCACGCTCGCGGCGGTCACGCGCGCGATCGAGACGGAGGGCGATGCTCGCCGACGGCAGCTCGCCGTGATGTACGGCATCAACACGCTCGGTGCGGTCGTCGGGGCGCTCCTCGCCACGTTCTTCCTCATCGAGATCCTGGGCAACCGCCGCACGATCTGGTGCGCGGCGCTCGTCAACGCGCTGCTCGCACTGATCGCGCGCAGCATGGCGCGGCGCAGCGACGAGGTCGTCCGCGAGCCGGCGGAGACCGTCGCGGCCTCGGCCACCGCGCCGCTGCCACTGATCCTGGCCGCGTCGGCGATCGTCGGGTTCGCGTTCTTCCTGATGGAGATGACCTGGTACCGGATGCTCGGCCCGATCCTCGGCGGCACCGTGTTCACGTTCGGCCTGATCCTCGCGGTCGCACTGCTCGGCATCGGGATCGGTGGCCTCGCGTACGCGCTGCGGCCCGCCGCGAAGCCCGCGACCGTGCGCGGCCTGATCGCCACGTGCCTCGTCCAGGCGATCTGCCTCGCGATCCCACTCGCGCTGGGAGATCGGATCGCGGTCGGTGCGGCGGCGCTCCGCTCGACCTCCGCCTTCGGCTTCACCGGCCAGCTCGCCGGGTGGGGCGCGATCTGCGTCATCGTCGTGCTGCCCGCGTCGATCGCAGCCGGCGTGCAGTTCCCGCTCCTCGTGAACCTCGTCGGACGCGGGCGCGCGAACGTGGGTCGTCACCTCGGCTGGGTCTACGCCACGAACACGGCCGGGGCGATCGTCGGCTCGCTGCTCGGTGGGTTCGTGCTGCTGCCGGTGATCGGCGCCGTGGGGTGCTGGCGGCTCGCGATCGCGCTGCTGCTCGTGCTCGCGGTGACCGCGGTGGTCGCGACTGCGAAGCAGCGCTCGAGGCGCGAGCTCGGAGTGGTCGCCGCCGGGGTGGTCGTTGCGGTCGCGCTCGTCGTCGCGCGCGGGCCGACCGCGGCGTGGCGCCACAGCGGCATCGGCGCCGGTCGCAGCGGTGCGCTCGCCACCCCAGCCGACGTGACCGCGTTTCGCCACGGTGCGAACCGCATGCTCGCGTGGGAGAGCGAGGGCGTGGAGTCGAGCGTGGCGCTCGTCGCACTGGATGGCCTGACGTTCGTGGTCAACGGCAAGATCGACGGGGCCGTGCTCGGCGATGCGCAGACACAGATGATGGGCGGCTTGCTCGGCGTGGCGATCCATCCCGCACCCAGGCGCGCGATGGTGATCGGCCTGGGTACCGGAGAGACCGCGGGCTGGCTCGCCGATGCGCCCGGGATCGAGCGCGTCGACGCGGTGGAGCTCGAGCCAGCGATCCTCGAGGTGGTCCGGCGCTGCGCCGAAGCGAACCGGCACATGCTCGAGAACGCGAAGGTGCACGTGCAGCTCGGCGATGCGCGCGAGGTGCTGCTCACCTCGACCGCGACCTACGACCTCGTGTTCTCCGAGCCATCGAACCCATACCGCGCAGGTGTGGCGAGCCTGTACACCCACGAGCTCTACGAGGCGGTCCGCGACCGCCTCGGCACCGACGGGTTGTTCCTCCAGTGGACGCAGTCCTACGAGGTCGACGGCGCGACGATCGCCACGATCTACGCGACGCTGACCAGCGTGTTCCCCGAGGTTCACACGTGGCGCCTCGGCCAGGCCGATCTGCTGTTCGTCGCATCGATGACACCGATCCACTACGACGCCGCGCGGATCGCCGAGCGCGTCGCGAATCCGGCGGTCCGCGAGGCGATGACCTACGCCTGGCGTGTCGACGGCGTGGAGGGCCTGCTGTCGCACTTCCTCGGCGGCACCGCCATGGCGACCGCGATCGCCGAGCGCGCCGGCGGCGAGCTCAACACCGATGACAAGACGCTGATCGAGTTCGCATTCGCCCGCTCCCTCGGCGTGATGACCTCGCAGAACGTACAGCCGATCCGCCAGATCGCCACGGCGCTGGCCGCGGATCGCCCGACGGTCACCGGCGCGGTCGACTGGGCGCGGTTCGACGAGCTGCGCGCGTTCACCGACTCGATCGCGCGGTTCCCGATCCAGCCCACACCCGCGCTGGTGGGTGATCGCTTGCAGCGCGTGCTCGCGCGCGACGCCTACCTGACCGGCAACCTCGCCGGCGCCGCCGCGGCATGGAAGCGGCAACCCGCCGCACCGGCCGCGCACTTCGATGCGCTGCTCGTCGCAGAGGCGTTCGCGAGCCAGGGCGAGGAT
>JAYVLW010000942.1:0-8029 GCA_043759315.1 Myxococcales bacterium | reverse complement strand
GCGATTCCGCGCTTGCGATGCGTGGCCGCGGTCTGCACGTCCTGATAGCGCGCGCGCGAACCGAGCGCCACGATCCCGAGGCTGCCGACCAGGTCGCCGGCATCGAACGCGCCGAACCACATCGCGCGGCCGGTGGCGACGAGGCTCTGCTTCCACAGGGCGCGACGCTGGAGGAACTTCAGATGAACGTCGTCATGGCGATCGGCATCTCGGTACTCGAGCTCCGCGGTCAACGTGACCTCGGCGGTGCGGAGCGGGCGGACCTCCATGGCGATCCGGGGCGCGATCACGTTCCGGGTCGTCATCACCTGCGTGACCTCGACGGCGAATCCGGCGGCGCGCAGCTCCTCGGCGGCGCCGAGGTCGCCGGTGATCCCGTCCCAGCGGAGGGTGACGTGGCGGATCGCGGGATCCTTGGCGAGCTCCTCGCCGAACTTCCGCGTCCAGTAGCCGACCTCGCCGACCTGCGGCGCCGCTGGCAGGACGAGCAGGTTGCCGAAGTAGTAGGTGGGATCGTCGGGGGTCGAGATCACGAGGTAGTTCTCGTGATCGCTGACCACCCCGCGCGTCGCCGCCAGCTCGACATCCGTCGCCAGACCGACGCTCCGCAGGTGCATCAGTTGCGAACGAGGCCGAGCAGCTTGGACATGGTCTTCTCGTCGGCCGGTGGGAAATCGTAGTCGAGGAACTCCCGCGAGGTCACCCAGCGTAGATCGGCGACGGTCGCCGGATAGGGGCGGGCCTCCGCGGGCAACTTGCACGAGTACATCGTGAGGAGGACCTGGTAGCCGGTGTAGTCATGGAGGTGCTCGCCGAGCTTCGCGCCCACGATCACCTCGACGCCGATCCGGCCCTTGACCTCACGGAGCAGACAGGCGGTCTCCTGTTCGTCGGGCTCGACCCGGCCGCCGGGGAACTCCCACAGGCCCGGGAGCACGGCGTTGGAGTTGCGCTGGGTGATCAGGTAACGACCGTCGTGATCGATCACGGCGGCCACCACGCGGATCACCTCTTTGCCCATCGCGGCGATTATCGATGCTTTGGCCGCGATTGCAACGGTGCTCTCCAGTATGCTGCGCGCCGCTATGGCCATCCGGTTCGTCGAGATCAAGGCCGCGGAAGACGCGGAAGTCCTCAACTCCGAGTGGGTCATCCTCGAGAACGACGGGAAGACTCCATTCAGCACCCGGGGATGCGGCATGACCGTCGGTCGCCGCGGCTCCGCCAAGAAGTCGCTCCTCGGCATCATCGATCCGGGCTTCGTGCTGCAACCGGGCGAGAAGATGCGCATGTGCACCGGAAATCCCGCCACGCAGGCGCACGGCGAGCCGCCTCCCGAGGAGGCGGTGAAGAACTACTTCCTGTTCCTCCCGAAAGCGTACCTGGCCGGAGGCGCCGGGACCGTGCTCACGCTGGTGCTGCGCGGCTTGCCGGTGGCGAAGGCCGAGTTCGACCCAGCGCAGTCCGGCGGCATCGCGCCCGCGAAGAAGTAGCTACGGCACCACGGCAAGCAGGGTCGCGTACTGGGTGACCGTCGAGGCCACCGTGTATTTCTGCTGCGTCGAGCCCGACTTCACGATCACGGTCGCCGGCTCACCTTTGAGGTAGATCATGAACATCCCGCTCGCGCTGGTCGACGTACCGCCGGTTGGGACCAGCTTGTTCGCGCCCGGATCGACGTAGACCACCGTGCCTTGCGTGGGATCCTCGAGCTCCACCGTGGCGCCAGAGACCGCGGCCTTGGTGATCGTGGTCGCCGGGCTCGCCTTGTACACGGCGCCATACACCGGATCGCCATACTGTTGGGTGAGCGCCGGGTCCATCGAGGCGAACGCGATCAGGTCATCGACGACGGGAAGCTCGATCTCGCCCGGGCCGCCGCACAGCGTCAGCGCAGCCGGATTCACGCACGAGCCGGCGAAGCTGGTCATGGAACCAAAGCCCATGGCAATGCACGAGCGGGGTGTTCCCGGCGCGCCGAACGATGCGATCATCGCCTTGCCTGCTGCATCCGGCGGCGCGAACCCGGCGCCGTCCTCCCACGCCATGAGCGGGAAGTCGGGCCCCATCATCCGCGGGCGAATGTTTCCGGCGTACACGATGGGCTGCCCCGTCGTCGGCAGCGACATCGCGCACTGCTTGGTACGGCCCAGCGCAAGCAGATCCACCGTCGAGACGGCGTAGGTCTTCTTGGTGTTGCAGCTGATGTTCGCGACGACCGGGACCGTCATCGATTCCTGGCCGTCGATGTAGCCGGCACCGCCATAGAACACCGACTCGTTCTGGTCGAACTCTCCCGAGCATCCCCCCATGCGACCGCGGATCGAGACGCCCGCGAGGCCGGACTGCGGGAGCTTGGTGTCGACCTTGCCGGAGATCGCGGTGCGCAGCGCAGCAAACGAGGTGGGCGCGGTCGCGAGCTCGATGCAGCTCGTGGTGCGATCGGGCGGGGTCTCGAGGCTGCCCTGATCATTGCCTGCGATGACCACCTCGACGGCCGTCACGCAGGACAGATCGAAGTTCGCGGGCATCTGGTTCGCGTTGGGCATGCGCAGGGACATCTCGATCACGGGATCCGCGCAGCCAGTCGCAACGACGGAGGCGCCAAGGGCGACAAGGTGCAGTAGCCTCATGTCAGAAACCTCTGATCGAAGTGGGTTCGCGCGACATGTACTCGTAGCCGATGATGCCGCCGCCGATCACGGCGCCAACACCGACCCACACATACCAGCGCTCGTACCAGCGCTGCTTGCGGTCGGACTGGATCACGGTCACCTGGGTCGCGTTGACCATGTTGTCGGGGTCCATCGCGGCGTTGACCAGGCGCATGATCGTCGCGGACGACGCCCCATCGAGCAGGTCGACCGGCTTCGACACCTTGTCGGCGCCGACGTCGTACAGGCGGACGGTGACGCGATCATCGCCGGAGTCCTCGAGAACGAGGTAGCGCTTGGTGCCGGTGACGCGCGCGAGCCTGTTGGCCTGCTTGAGCCGCGCCTTGCCGGGTGCGGCGCTGACCGTCGCGTCGACGAGCTTCGCGGCCTTGTCGTCGGAGCTCTCCGCTTCGAGGTTGATGGGCATCGTCTCGGTCTTGCCCTCCTTGATCTCGACCATCTCGGAGTAGCTGGTGCGGCCCTTCGCCGTGATCGTGACGAGGTGGATGCCGACGCTGAGGTCGATCTTCGTGCCGGTCGGCTGCGGTTTGCCGCCATCGATCTGGACCTCGGCGGACTCCGGCTCGGCCGAGACCTTGAGGCGACCGATCTCGTCGGCCTCGCGGCGCGCCTTCTTGATCAGCTTGCGCACGGCGGGCGAGGCGAGCTGCTTGTCGACCTGGCGCGCCGGGTTGAAGCGATACGCGGTGCGGAACCACTGCGTGGCCTCGTCCTCGTTGTTCTTCGCCGCGGCGATCAGGCCGCGCCATTCGCTGAGCTCGGCGAGCGCCGGCAGAGGATCCCCGGCGGCGGCAGATCGCAGCAGGCGCCCCTCGTCCTCTTCGATGATCTTGAGCGCGGTCGCGAAGTCCTGGTTACCGTAGGCCTCCTTGATCGCATCGACGTCGCCGATCTGGACGGCGCGCCCGTCGAGCGCGGCCTCGAGGCGGCGCGGGAGCTTGTGCAGGAGGCCCTTCGAGTCGAGCACCTTGCGGAGCTTGTCGATCTTGCCGCCGTCGCCGAACCTGGCGGTGGCGTTGACGATGACGAGACCGGACTCGTCCTGCTGCGCGTCTTCGCCTTCATCGGCCCCGTCGTTCGCCGAGGCGATGGAGACGAGCGAGATCAGCAGCAGGGTCGAGACTGCGATGCGAGACATCTAGCGCTCCTCCTCGACGAGATCCTCGGAAAGGTTGACCCTGATGATCTTCACCTTCTTGGATTCGATGGTGACGATCTTGGTCTGCTGCGCGCCGGAGTCGTTCCACATCTTCACGGCGTGCTTGCCGGGCGCGAGCGTGAACATTCCATCGTTCGCCTGAGCGCGGTTGCCGCCGTCGATCTTGACGTACGCCCAGCCGAACGCGTTGACACGCAGGTAGCCAGGCTCCTTCTTCTTCGCAGGTGCGATGAACTTCGCGCGCTGCGGCTGCGCGGTGGGCTCGTGACCAACCGTCGCGGAGTCAGGCGTCGCGGTGCTGGTCTCGGGGCTTGGAGGAGCGACGTCGACTGGCGCGAGGGAGGGCGCGGCGGCGGGGGCGGGGGCGGGGGCTACCGTCGGCGGAGCGGGCGGCTCGACGACCGGAGCCGACGCCTTCGGCAGGGTCTCGACCTTCGCGACCGTGGCGCTGGGCCCGGGCTTCGCGTCGACGGTGGTCGGGCGGAGCTGGAGAGCGACGGCCGCGACGATCCCGAGCACGGCCGCGGCCGACATCACGATGATCGGCCACTTGTTCGAGCGCCCGGAGTCCCCGCCCGGCGCCGACGCGATGTGCACCGAGTGGGCGGTGCCACCGTGCACGCTCGCGAGATCCGCCGCGGGCGTCCGGGCATCGGGGAGACGGAACGCCGGCATCGGGGGGCCATCGAGGCGAAGCGCGGCGGGGAGCTCGTACATCGGGGTTGGCGCCGCGTCGAGAATCTCCGAATCGGACGCGGACGTCGATGCCGAGGTCGAGTATGCCGATGCGGCTTCCATCGCGGCGGGCGCGGGCGTGTGTTCGGGCACGCGGGGCGCCGACCGGCGGTGAGGGGTGAGCTCGATCAGCGAGCGGGTGACGATCGTGACGGGGCGGTCGGTGACCATCGTGCGCGGGCCGGCGGAGCCCGACTGCCCGGCGGGGGCGATCTCGCGGATGGCGTGCGCCAGGTCGGAGGCCCCGTCGCGCCACTGGTTCGCGAAGCGCTCCTCGACGATCGCGTCGATCATCTGCTGCATGCGCGCGTAGCGTTCGCGCGGGTCGTGCGACAGGGCGCGCATGCAGATCTGATCGAGGCCGTGCGGGATGGTCGGGCGAACCACGCGCGGCGGAATCACCCGCATCTGCTCGCTCTCGCGTACGTCCGCGGTGACCTGGCGCCCGAACGGGTGCGCGCCGGTGATCAGCTCGTAGAGCACGACCCCGAGCGCGAACACATCGGAGCGCGGGGTGAGCGGCTCGCCGCGGGCCTGCTCGGGCGCCATGTACGCCCACTTGCCTTCGACGATGCCGAACGCGCCGCCTTCGCGACGCGCGATGCCGAAGTCGGCGACGCGAACTTCACCCGAGGTGGTGAGGAGGAGGTTCGACGGCGAGATATCGGCGTGGATGATCGCGCCGCCGGCACGGCCGTGCGCGAACTCGAGACCGGCGGCGGCGCTCTGCACGATGTACGACGCCACGCCCAGCGGCAGGCCGCGGGTACCGCGGGCCCTGAGCAGCTGGCGGAGGCTCGGACCATCGACGAAGTCCATGACGAGGAACACGTCCTCGCCGTCGCGGGCGAGATCGAGCACCGACACGATGTTGCCGTGCTGCAGACCGACCAGCAGCTTCGCTTCACCGATCAGGCGCTCGACGAACACCTTGTCGTTCGCGAGCTCGGGCAGCAGGCGCTTGATCGCGACCGGCTTCTGGAACCCGTGGTCCCCCATCACGTGGCCCGCGAACACCTCGGCCATCCCGCCGCGGCCAAGCAGGTCACCCAGCACGTAGCGCCCAGCGCGCTTCATGCTTCCGCCTTCCGAGGAAGGACGCAGGTTTCCTGCTGCGGTGGTCCCGGCCATCACGATTCAGGATACTGCAACCGGTGTACCGCAGACAACCTAACCAACACTGGCTGGCCGCCCACGGGTTTGTGTGGGTTAGTGCGAACACCGCACGCACCTACATTGTGGGATCGGGGGGCCCCCCTCCCAGGGTGGGGGGTGGCTCCCCGAGTGGCCACGCGAGCTAAGTGATCGGGACCGGTAGGGAATGTGCAGATCTCTGCACATCGTTTACCCTCCGCCGCGATGGAGACCCCCTCGGCCGAGAGCCAGCGCGTGTTCGCCACCGGCGTCCTGACAGGTCAGGTCGCGCTGATCACCGGAGGCGGTTCCGGCATCGGGTTGGCGACCGCGCGCGAGATGATCCGGATCGGCGCGAGGGTGGCGATCTGCGGCCGCACGCAGACCAAGCTGGATGCGGCGAAGGCCGAGCTGGGCGATGCGTGTCTCGCAGTCCCGTGCGATATCCGCGAGCCCGCGCAGGTCGAGACCTTCGTCAAGCAGGTGATCGAGACCTGGGGCCGGATCGACATCGTGGTCAACAACGCGGGTGGGCAGTTCCCGTCGCCGGCGCAGCACATCTCGCCGAACGGGTTTCTCGCGGTCGTGAAGAACAACCTCGTGGGGACGTTCCACGTCTGCCGCGAGGTGGCGAACCAGTGGATGATCCCGCAGAAGGGCGGGCGCATCGTCAACGTGATCGCGAACATCTATCGCGGCTTTCCCGGGATGGTGCACACGGGTGCCGCGCGCGCGGGCGTGGAGAACATGACGATGACGCTCGCGGTCGAGTGGGCGCAGTTCAATATTCTCGTGAACGCCATCGCGCCGGGCATCATCATCTCGTCGGGCACCGCGCAGTATCCGCCGCAGCTGCTCGAGCGCGGGATCGCGCAGACGCCGCTCAAGCGGGCGGGCACCGTCGAGGAAGTCGCCGCGTCGATCGTGTTTCTCGCATCCCCGGCGGCGCAGTTCATCACCGGCTCCACGCTGCGCATGGACGGCGGACAGGCGCTGTGGGGACACACCTGGGAGATCCCCTGATGGACCTGCAACTCGCCGGCAAGCTCTGCCTCGTCAGCGGCGCTACGCGTGGCATCGGTCGCGGCATCGCGCTCGCGCTCGCGGCCGAGGGTGCGAAGATCTGCGCGATCGCGCGCGGCGCCGACGGGCTCGCGGAGATGGCCGCGCTCGGCCACGCGACGATCGAGGCAGATGTGTCCACCCCCGAGGGAGCGGATGCCGCGATCGAGGGTTGCGTCGCGCAGCTCGGCGGGATCGACGTGGTGATCGCGAACGTCGGCAAGTCATTCGGGCGCCGCGCGCAGCAGATGGACGACGAAGATCTCGCGAAGTCGCTGGAGACCAACCTGTGGACCGCGGCGCGAATCGCGCAGCGCTCGGTGCCGCACTTGATCGCGCGCGGCGGCGGATCGATCACGATGATCTCGTCGCTGTTCGGGCGCGAGGCCGGTGGTGCGCCCGGATACAACATCGCGAAGGCGGCGGTCATCGCGCTCGCGAAGGCGCTGGCGCGCGACTACGCGAAGGACGGGATCCGCGTGAACACCGTCGCGCCCGGATCGATCCTGTTTCCCGGCGGCGGGTGGGACAAGCGACAGAAGTCGGATCCCGATGCGATCGCGGCGATGGTCGAGCGCGAGATCCCGATGGGCCGGTTCGGGACCGTCGAAGAGGTCGCGGATGTGGTGACGTTTCTCGCGTCGCCCCGCGCACGCTGGATCACGGGCGCCACGATCGCTGTCGATGGCGGTCAGTCCCGCGCGTTCTGAGCGGCCGCGCTCACGTTCGTGGGCTGGTCAGCGGAGCTTCTGGTCGTGGGCGGCGAGCTTCGCCGTGGTCTTGAGCTGCGCCGCGGGCTCCCCCGCCTGGAAGCGCTTCGTCGCCGGATCGAGGCTGGCATCGGGGCAATGGGCGATCATCGCGTCGAGGAGCGCGCGCGTCCAGACCTCGCCCTCTCCGGCGATCGGCTGGCCCGTCACGCGGGTCCACGGCAACACCCGGAGCGTGGAGCCGGCGACCGAGACGATGTCGAGGAACGTCAGCGCGTCGTGATCCTGGGGCATCCGGCGCGCGACGAAGCCCACCACGTCGCGCCACATCACGAGCTTCGACGAGCCATCCTCGCGGCGCGCATCGATCCCAGCGCGCGTGAGCTCGGCGCTCAGGACCACGAACTCGAGCTTCTTGCGCAGATGCTCGGGAAGGACCGAGCCAGTTTCGCTCTGGAGCGCGGAGGCCGGCGGAAAGGACTTCGACTTCTGGAGGGTGGCGGCCGGCGGGATCGACTTCGTCCTCTGCAACGGCTCGATCGGCTGCGTGATCC
>JAYVLW010000941.1:0-5932 GCA_043759315.1 Myxococcales bacterium | reverse complement strand
TCCGTCCAAGATCGATCGACGCGGCGACGCTGACGGTCGACGTCACCGGCGATGGTGCCGCGACCGTCACCGTGTTCGCGCGGGGCGCGCCGCCGCCACCGGTGGTGCGCGAGCGTTCGCTGGTGTGGCTGGATCCGAGCTTGCTCGACGATCGCGCCGTGATCGGACCGGGTGCGGTGTTCGCGGCGGCCGCGCATGCGCCCCACGGTGGGCTGCTCGCGGATGCATGGCTGCGACGGTTCTCGACCACGGGTCACAGCCAGCGCTTCGGGCCGGCGCTGCTCGCCGATGACCTCGCGGCGACCCTCGGCCCCGACCCCGCGACCTGGGACATGGACCAGCTCCCGTTCACGGTCACCGGCGTCCACAACCGGATCGATCTGGCCCCGCGGGAGGGCCAGTGCGGTCAGCTCCGCGTCTCGATGGCCTCGACCCATCCGCTGTACGCGCCGCTCCACGTGATCGCCCTGTTTCGTCAGCCCGCAGCCGACGACGACATCGCGCCCGACGGCAGCATTCACTGCGCCGGCACCGCGCGCCGGTGGGCGCGGTTATCGAGCCTGTCCGAGCCGGAGTTTCGCGCTGCGGCGGCGGCGTGGCTGCGCGGTGTGGTCGCCGCCGACAACTTCGTGATGCTCGAGTCGGTCGAGCTCACCGTCTCACCATGGGAGTGGCGGCAATGGACGCCGCGGCCAGCGAGCGGCGGGCAGCCCACCGTCCTCGACAACCCGCCGCTGTTCCAGACCGTCGACACCGCGAGGCTCAACGTTCCTGGGACCAATCGCGACGCGCTGGTGGCGTGGATCGCCGCGAACGCCGACGATCTCGCGGCGCGGCGGATCGTGATCCCGGAGCGGTTTCGTGCGCCGTCGGCGCAAGTGGCTCCTGGGGTGCCGCGCACGCCACTCCAGCTCGCGGGCCTTCCCGATGCCGTTGCCACACGCTATCCAGACCTCGCGTCGACGATCGAGACCGTCGGGTGCCCGAAGTGTCACACGACCAACGCCGAGTTCGTCCAGACCTCGCGCGAGCGCGTGCTGTCGCCGTTCTACGATCGGGAGCTCGACGCGCGCGCTCGCCGCCTGGACGATCTCGCCGCAGGCGTCGTCCTCCTGCCTCCTCCGTTCGGCGCGCTGCAGTAGCGGCTGGACGTGCGGCAGCGAGCGCCTGCGCGCCTAGATCAGGTTTCGGCTGACGCTCAACTAGCCGATGTCCGAGAACGCAGCCTGAAATCAAACGCACTTGGGCACTCGACGAGCACCGCCCGACCCTCCGCCCGCGAGACATCTTTCGCTTGTGGCTCCTGCGCGCTGGCAGTAGCGTCCGCCGCATGTGGCTCCTGTTTCATCGCAACGCGAAGACCCGGGTCGTTCCCGACGGGGAGATGTTTGTCGAAACGTGCCCGGAGTGCGGCAAGCGCGCGACGTTTCGCGAAGTCGAGCTCACCGAGAACTTCGGGATGTTCTTCATCGACATCGTGGGCGACAAGGAGCGCGCGTTCCGCTGCGGCGGATGCGGCGAGACCTTCGATCTGAAGGACCAGGCACGATCTGCAAGGACCGGGATCGCGGCGAAGCCTGTGGCGGCGACGAAGTCGCTCGCCGAACTCGAGCGCGAGCGCGCGATCGAGGAACGCCGACACAAGGAGCTGGCCGAGACGAAGGCGAACCAGATCGACGACGAGCTCGCCGAGCTGAAGAAACGAATGGGCCGCTGACAGGCCCAGCTACTCGCTGCCGCGCTTTGAGCTGGTCCTCGAGGAGCGGATCTCCGAATAGACCGGACGCGGCGACCCGTCAGCGGCCACGTGCGCGTGCACGAAAGGCCGCCGGCGACTCGCCGACCTCTCGCACGAACATGCGCGCGAAGGCGGCAACGGTCGAGAACCCCACGGCGGACGAGATCACCTCGATGGCAGCGTCGGAGTTGGCGAGACGCGCCCGCGCCGCACCAACGCGCGCGTCGTCGAGCTCTCGCCGGAATGTGGTGCCGTGGCTCGACAGCGCGCGCTGCAGGGATCGCCTGCTGATGCCGATGCGCTGGGCCATGCTCTCGATCGAGCTATCGAGCAGGTTCTGGGCGAGTGCTTCGCGAAGCTTGCGTACCACCGGAGCGATCGGCCGGGATAGCTCGTCGAGCTCGGCACGCTCGGCGTGGGGGACTTCGAGGAAGTCGTAGGCTTCGGTGCGCGTCAGACAGAGTCGTGCGTCGAAGCGCGGCGCGACCCAATCTCGGTACATGCCGGCGAACCCGGCGCCGGCGACGCCTTCCGGCCGCACGACGCCGACCTTTCGCACGCGATGGGCGAACTGGTCGATCCATTCACCGAGCCAGGCGGCGAACAACTCGTAGGCCGTCTCGTCAGCGCCGCGGATCGCCGCCGCGTCATGCAACATGTCGTAGCGTGCGGCGAGCGCCTGATGGGTCGGAAGCGAGACGCCCCCCACGAGGGTGGGAACGTCGGCGCGGTCGAGCGTCGGCGCGGTGTGGATCATCGCGATCCGCGTGTGCCGGACTCCGATCACGAAGGATGCTCCGGTCAGGTACCGACCGATCGGCGCCGCGAGCAATTCGCCCATGTCGCGCGCGGCCACCATCCGAGCCTCTCTGGTCACGCTCGATTGTAGCTCTCCGTCGACTGCCTGACCTATCGGGAGCGAGCCCGCCGCCGAAACTCGTGGGGAGAGCAGCCGGTGGCGCGTTCGAACATGCGGACGAACGCGGGGGCCGAGCTGAACCCGAGGTCACGTCCGATGACCTCGATCTTGTCGTCGCTTTCGAGCAAGCGACTCTCGGCGAGCTGAATGCGGACGCGCGCGAGCTCGTCACGAAAGGTCGTCGCATGGCTGGTCAGCACGCGTTGCAGCGATCGCACGCTGGTGCCGATCCGCGCAGCCAGGCGGTCCAGCGAAGCGCTCACGAGATCGCGGGCGAGATGATCGCGCACGCGGCGCAGCGTCACTGTAGCGGCACCGTCTGATAGCGCGTCGAGCACCTGGCGGTCACCGGACGACACTCGAAGAAACTCGTACGCGTCGTGGCGCGAATCGCACAGCCGCGCATCGAATCGCGGCGCCACCCAGTGGTCGTACATCCCGGCGACCGCCGCGCCAGCGAGACCAGGGGGGCGCACGACCGCGAGCCGTCTCACACGGTGCGCGATGGCCTCGACCGATTGCGCCAGGAACCCCTCGAAGAACGTGAACGCTGATTGGTCCAAGCGATCGACCGTCGCCAGATCGTGCAGGAGATCGTAGCGCGGGGCGAGCAGCGGGCTCGTCGGCAACGGAAAGGCCTCGACCAGCATTGGGTGGTCCGCACGATCGACGGCCGAGGCCGTATGAAACATGCCGATCCGCTCCGCGTGCTGGACCCAAATGGCGAGCGAGCCACCAACGACGTAGTGGCCGATGGGGTCACGTAGCAGCGCGCTGGCGGTCTTGACCCGTTCCATCCCGACGGCGAGCGTATCTCAGACAGCGGCGGGGCAAGCGAGTCAGCTTGGCTCGCGGCGATAGTCGCGCGGCGTCTTACCGGTCCAGCGCAGAAATGCCGCGCGGAACGTATCCGGATCGCGATAGCCCACCTGCCGCGCGATCGCGGCCACCTCGGCATCGCGCGCCGACGCCAACCGTAACGCCGTCACGCGACGAACCTCGTCGGCCAGGACGTGGAACTGCAACGATCCCCCGGCGAGCCGACGCTGCAGCGTGCGCGGGCTCATCGCGAGATGGCGCGCGATCCGTTCGAGCGTCGGTGCGGTCTCGGCCATCACGGTGGCGATCGCCGCCCGGACCTGATGCTCCAACGAGATGCCAGTGCCTTGTTCGATCAGGTTCGTGGCCTGGGTCTGGAGATACGAGAGCAGGTCGGGATCGGTCGTTCCTAGTGGGAGCGCGAACGTTGCACTCGACAGCGTCAGCGTGTTCTGTCGCGCGTTGAAGCGGAGGCGATCACCGAACAGTCTGCGGTATTCGGTGGTGTCCTGAGGCTCGGCATGCTGAAACGTCGCCTGGACGGCCGGGAACGCGACCCCGGACCACTTCCGGCCGAGCGACAGATAGGCCGCGATCGCCATCTCCGCATACACGCGCGGCCACATGGGGAGCCCGGGCTTCGGCCCGACCGAAATCACGCTGCGTCCAGGTTTGTGGGACACCGCGATCTCGGACGCTTCGTTGGTGAGCGCCGCGTATCGTGCGGTGGACTCGTAGCACTCGCACAGCGTGTGGCTTCGGGAAGCGGCGTAGCCGACCACGTGAATTGTCCGCGCGGAGACAACACGCTCGCCTGCATGAAGCCCGAAGAACGGATCTCCGGACATCTCCGCGGCCGTGCTCCACAGTCGCAGCAGGTCGACGACCGGGATCCGCCCTTCAAGCTCGTCGATCGCCGCGCGGCTGACCTTGCTTCGAGCGAGCAGGTCATCGATCGGCAAGGACGCTTGGGTCGCGGCGTCGATCGCCGTGCGCGCGAGGGCTGCGAGCGCTGTCGGCCGCGATGCTGGGACGGGCCGCTCGGCCCCGTCGGGTCGGGATGACGTCTGGTCGTCAGCTGGACTCCGGTAGAGCATGCCGGCGAGATAGCACGGCCCTCGAGATCGAATTGCGCCAGTTGGTTACCCGTCGGCGCCAGCTCAGTCGCCAGCGAGCTTGCGACACACGAATTCCGCAAGCGGGTCGCCCACTTCTGCGGGGCAACACACATCCGTGCCGGCCGGTCCGCCGATGAGCGTGCTGTGCACGCACATGTGAGCGCCTCGAGACGGGTAGTAGTACGCCCAGAAGAAGCACATCTCGTCCGTCGTGGACTCTCCGAACTTCACGCGATCCTGAGTCGAGTTGAAGAACGTGCAATGGAAGTCGAATCCACCTCCGGCTGGCAATTGAAACGCCGGATCGTGACGTTCGGTGGCCGGTTCACTCCACACGAACGGGTCCGGTGCGTACACCGGCGTTCCTGCGGCGGTGGGACTGGCGGCGGTCTCGATCCGCATGTCGGTGCCCAGGCGATGAGTGTGACCGGTGAGCGCGAAGAAGTTCACGCCATCGAAGAGAGGTGGCGCCGTGAAGAAGGCGTCGACGTTCGAGACCAGATTCGCCGGCAGGTCGATATCCGGGCTGCCGATGAACAGAAACGACGCTTCGTCATGAATCTGATCTGCAGCCCCAACATCGAGCTCGATCGATGCGGTTGCCGGCTGCGGCTGGTCGCTCGTGTTGAAATAGTGCATCTCGATCCGGACGCGCTGGTGGGCCGCAAGCGTGAAGGCAACGCCTGCGGGTAGCGCGAGCAACTCGTCATGCTTCTGGCTGATCATCAAGGGCGAGACTGCAGCCTTGGCGCTGAGCGCACCCGCAAACGGCGTGCAGTCTGTGGGCGTCGACGAGAGCTCCGCGCCGCTGTCGTCGCGATAGACGATCATGTGATGCGACGTGGCACCAAGGACGTTGTGAATCTGATGAATCTTGGTCGGCTGGTCATTGCCGACATCGAGAACGACACACCTGGTAGCTTCCGTACCGGGTGCCACCATCACCGGACCCCAGGTGAGCGTGTAGGACTCGCCGGTGAGCGCAGGACCTGATGCGCCGTCGGTGGCGCAACCCGCGACGACCGCGATTGCGAAGCTTGCTGCTTTCATGGCGGCGATAGTAGGTGCGGGGCAACAAGATGCGGACGCCAGAGTGTCCGGGGAATCGCGTCAGTCACACCAGTGGTTGGTTTCGCTGTGAGAACAACTCGCGCTCGTGACCGCCGGGTAGTAGATCGCCCAGAATCCGCAGGCTTCGTCGTCGGGGCCGACACCGAGTTGGATCACGTGCTGCGTGTTGTTGTAGTACGTGCACTGGAAGTAGAACTCGCCGTGGGGTGGGACCCGCACGGGTGTGGTGAACGTCTTGGTGCTCGGGGCGTCCCCGTGGAACGGGGA
>JAYVLW010000940.1:0-7198 GCA_043759315.1 Myxococcales bacterium | reverse complement strand
CCTCGCCGCCGCGCGCCCGCTGCTGGCGGAAGCCGAGGATGACAAGGAGAGCACCGTTCTGCTCGAGCGCGTGATCGACTCGAGCGCCGCGACCAGCGCGGTCCGCGAGAACGCGCTGGATCTGCTCCGCGCTCACTACGATGCGAGCCAGCGCTCCCGCGAGGTGATCCGCGTTCTCGAGCGCGTGATCGCCCTCGATCCGGGTGCGAGCGGTCCGCTCCACGAGGAAGCGGGCTCGCGCCTCGCCGAGCTCGACGACCTCCCGGCCGCGATGGATCACTTCGCGGCGCTGCTCGCGATGACACCCGAGTCGTCGGCGACCGAGGAGAAGCTGCGCCAGCTCGCCGATCGCGGTGGTCATCACGATCGCTACGCGGATGGCGTCGCGAATGCCGCCCGCGCCTCGCAGGAGCCGACCCGCCGGGTCGAGCTCCTCGGAGAATCCGCGCGCACGCGTCTCGAGCGACTGCAGGATACGGAAGCCGCGATCAAGCTGCTCGTCGAAGCGAGCGGGATCAGTGGTGCGTCGGAGACCGAGCAGCTCGGGGTCGCGCGTCGCCTCGCGGCGCTGTACGCGCAGACGAATCGCCCGAAGGAGCGCCTCGGCGTCCTCGAGCGCCAGGCGCACCTCGAAGCGAACGAAGGTGCGCGCAGCTCGATCCTCTCCGAGGCCGCGAAGCTCGCCGAGTCGCTCGGCGATACCGAGCGCGCGCTCTCGCTGTGGGAGCGCCGGATCGATAGCGATCCGAGCGACCTGTCCGGCCTCGATGCGCGGATCGGCATCCTCGAGACGCAACAGCGCTGGGACGATCTCGTGGCGGCGCTCGAGAGCCGAGCGAACAAGGTCGCCGCGCCGATGCAGAAGCGCGCAGACCTCGTGCGCGTCGCGCTGGTCCACGACCAGCAGCGGAAGGACAAGACCGCCGCGATCAGCGCGTGGCAGCGCGTCGTCGCCGATCACAAGGACGACGAGGAGGGGATCAGCGCGCTCGCCGATCTGCTCGCCGAGACCGGACGCTGGGCCGAGATGGCCGACCTGCTCGAGAGCTCGTCCAGCCGCTCCACCGCCCGCACCGTCGCGCGCCTCGTGCGCCTCGGCGATGCTCTGCGCGAGCACCTCAATTCGGAAGCGCGTGCGCTCACCGCGTACCGCAACGCGATCGCGATCGATCCGGCGAGCAAGGAAGCCCGCGCCGGTCTGACCGCGCTCCTCGACGTCCCGGCCACGCGCGCCGGCGCCGCCGATGCGCTCGCACAGGCGATGCGGATCAACGGTGACCTCGGCGGCGTCCTCGATCTTCTCTCCGCCCGGCTCGCCGAGGCGAAGGACGACCGGACGAAGCTCGCGCTGCTCCGCGAGGCCGCGCAGCTGCGCCTCGAGCACAAGCACGACTCGGCCGGCGCGCTCGCCGATCTGGCGAAGGCGTTTCCGCTCGCGCCGCGCGACCAGCTGATCGAGAACCAGCTCACCTCGCTCGCCAAGGCCACGGGTGACTACCTCACCGCGGCGTTCGCGTATCGCGAGGCGATCGACGCGCTCGGAACGGATCAGCGAGAGGCCGCCCGCCTCCGCCTCGCGTACGCCGACATGGTCGCGGATCATCTGAACGATCCACCCGGCGCGGCCGATTCCTACGCCCAGGTCGCGGCGGTGGAGCCCGGCAATCGTCGCGCCGTCCACGCGTTCGCGCACCTCGGCGCCTCGCTCGGCCGCTGGGACGACGCGGCCTCCGTCGTGGTTCGCCACGCCGGGATCCGCGAGGCGTTCGACGACGAGCTCCTCGGCATCCTCGAGGTCGCGGCCGCGAAGGCCGGCGCGAACGACGCACTCGCCACCGCGCTCGGGACGTCGCTCGAGCGCCACAAGCTGCCGACCTCGGTCGGCGCGAGCTTCTACCACCGCCTCGCCACGCTCCACCGAGATCACCGCAGCGACAAGGCGAGCGCGATCAAGGCGCAGCGCAAGGCGCTCGAGCTGGGTGGAGAGCGGACCGCATGGCTCGGCGAGCTCGTCACGCTCGAGCGCGATCAGGGCAACACGCCACAGCTGCTCGAAGCACTGCGCCGGCTCTCGGACGCGGATGGCCGCGATCTCGATTCGCTGGTCGGCGCCGCGGAGGTCGCGAGCAAGCTCGGCGATCGCGAACAGGCGCTGCAGATCCTGTCGGCCGTGCTCGGCCGCGCGACCGCTGCCTGGCGCGGCACCGCGAGCGTGAAGAGCGCCCGGTCCGTCGACGCCGTGGCGAAGTGGGCGATCGACGCCCTCGTCGATCTGTACCGTACCGGTGGCCGCGCCCGCGCGGCGGTGGACACGCTGATCGAGGCAGCGCGGTTGCCGTTCGATCAGAACACCCGCCGGGACATGCGGCTGCGTGCCGCGCAGCTCGCGACCGTCGAGCTCGGTGACAACGCGGCGGCGATCGACATGTACCGCAGCGTGCTCGCACAGGCACCGAACGATCTCGAAGTGATCGAGCGCCTCGCGCACCTGCTCGGGCTCGAGGACCGCGTCCCCGAGCTGTTGACGCTTCGCCAGATCCAGCTCGGCCTCGAGACGGATCCCGACAAGAAGCTGATCCTCCGCCTCGAGCTCGCGAAGCTCGTCGGCATCGTCGAGGAGCGCGGCGGTCGGCTCGATGCCCTCAAGGCGAACCTCGAGGAGCGTCCGGGTCACGACGCGTCGATCGATGCAGTCGCGGAGCTCCTCTCGAGCAAGGGCCAGCACCGCGCGCTGGCTGATCTGCTCGAAGGCCAGGCGAATCGCCTCGAGGCTGCGACCGACACGGCCCGCGCGGCGAAGCTGTGGGCACGCTATGCCCAGGTCGCGGAGATCGATACCAAGGAAGTGGAGCGCGCGATCAGCGGTCACCGCCGCGTCGTCGCCCTCGCGCCGACCAGCGACTCGCTGCGCGCCCTCGCCCGCCTGAACCTCGAGCGCAGCCAGCCGGGACAGGCCGTACCGTGGCTCGAGAGCTTGCTCGGCACCGTGCCGGCTGCCGAGCGCCTGCTCGTGGTCAGCCAGCTCGCGAAGGCGCACCTCTCGGCCAACCAGAGCGACCGCGCGATCGCGGCGATCGAGGTCAACCTCGACGACAAGGAGCCCGCGATCGAGCTCCGGACCCTGCTCGCGGATCTCTACCGCAAGGCCGAGATGTGGGAACCGCTGGCGCGCCACCTGACGCGCTCGCTTCCGCTGCTCAAGGATGACAGCAAGCTCGCGCGCGACTTCGCGCGCGAGGCGTCGTCGATCTACCTGACGCGCCTCGGCTCGCCCGCGAAGGCGATCCCCGCGCTCGAGACCGCGCTGCAGCTCGACCCGACCGACAAGGATCTGCGCACCGCGCTCGCGATCGGCCAGCGCGTTGCCGGCAAGGTCGTCGAAGCACGCGCCGCATTGACCGAGCTGATCAACGACTTCGGTCGCCGCCGCTCGCCGGAGCGCGCTGCCCTCCACGTCGAGCTCGCGCGCGTCGCGCAGGCCGAGGGCAAGATCGACGAGGCGATGACGGAGATGGAGGCGGCGTCGAAGATGGACGTCTCCAACGCCGCGATCCAGAAGGAGCTCGCCGAGATGGCGCGCACCGCTGGTCAGCTCGACAAGGCCGAGCGCACCTATCGCGCGCTCCTCCTCGTCGTGCGCCGCACGCCGCCCGGAGATGACGAGGCCGCCGTCGGCGCTTCGGAAGTGCTGTTCGAGCTCCACGCGCTCGCGAAGACGCGCGGCGAAGCCGACCAGGCCAAGGAGCTGCTCGAGTCGGCGATGGAGACCGCGATCCAGTCGGACGCCGAGGTCCGCCGCCTCCGCCGCTCGTTGCTCGCACACGACCAGGGCGAGCTCCTGCTCAAGGTGCTGACGAAGCGCCTCGACACCAACCCCGAGCACCAGAGCCAGGCGAGGTTGCTGTCCGACATGGCCGAGACGCTCGACAGTCTCGGCCGCGGCACCGAGGCGCTCGATGCGCTGATCAAGGCGATCAACGCGTCGCCCGGCAAGCTCGAGCTGCACGAGCGCGCCCGGCAACTCTCCAAGAAGCTCGACCTGACCAAGAAGTTCGTCGACGCCGTCGACCAGGTCGTCGACCGGCTCCGCCGCAAGGACGATCCGCCGCTCATCGCGAATCTCTTGATGCGCGCGGGCGAGGCGCTCGAGCAGGACGCGAACGATCTGCGCGGCGCTGCGAGCCTGTACCGCCGCGTCGAGATCCTCGGCGAGCGGCTTGCCGAGGCGTTCTACGCGCAGGCGCGCGTGGCCGCGGCCCTCGGCGACACCGCCGAGCAGGCGCGCACGCTCGACAAGATGTTCGAGCTCGCGGGAACCGATGCCGAGCCGACCCCCGCGCAGGTCGATGCGCTGTATCGCCTCGCCGAGATCTTCCTTGCGAGCGAGGCGCGGCGCAAGCAGGGCTTCGAGCTGCTCGAGCGCGCGTTCGCCGCGGAGCCGCGGTGGGCGCAGGCGGGTCGCCTGCTCAAGCAGGCCGCCACGCACGATCCGAACGACGAGCGGGTGATGGCGATGTACGAGCGCGTCGCGCGCAACGGCGGAGACGGCGAGCTGCTGCTCGACTTCCTCGAGCGCCGCGCCGGCCTCAGCTCGGCCACGCCGCAGCAGATCCGCGAGGCCGTGGATCTCGCGGTCGACCAGGGCCAGGAGCAGCGCGCGGAATCGCTGCTCGTGCGCGCGGTCGCCGCGGCGCGCGACACGGTCGATGGTCTGGGCTCTGCGCCGTGGGCCGTGCTCGCGCTCGCGGAGCGCCGGCTCGCCGCGGGAGACCTCAACCAGGCGCGCGACCTCACGTACGAGATCGCGCCGATCGTGCCCGACGACATGGGCGAGCAGGTCGATGGCCTCGCGATGCGGATCGCGACGCGCGCCCTCGCTCATCGCAAGGTCGATGTCGCCGCCGAGGTCTACGAGTTCCTGCGCGAGCGGAAGCCCGATGACCGCGCCGTGTGGCAGCCGCTCCTCACGATCTATCGCGAGCTCGGCGACGGTGATCGCCTGGGCAGCGTGATCTCGTCGACCCTCCCGAACCTCGTGACGCCGGCCGAGCGCAACGCGCTGCGGCTCGAGCACGCGCGGTTCTTGATCGACAGCCTCAAGCGCTACCACGACGCGCTCGATATCCTGCGCGACTGCCTCTCCGACGACGCCGACAACCTCGACGCCGCCGAGCTCTACGAGTCCACGCTGCGACAGCTCGGGGACGACGATGGGATCGCCGAGTTCTTGTGGTCGCGGTTCGAGGACGCACAGCGCCGCGGCCATCGAGACTCCACGGTCGATGTCGCCACGCGGCTCGGCGATCTGCTCGAGAAGTCCGAGTCGCCCGATGCGATCCGGGTCTATCGTGCGGCGCTGATCATCGCGCCGGACGATCGCGAGATCCTGCGCCGCGTCGTCGGTCAGCTCGGCGACAGCGACAACCCGCGCGAGGGCGCGGTGCTGATGGAGCGCCTGCTCGCCGTCGAGACGCCGGACCGCGCGCCCGCGCTCGCCGGCAAGCTCGCGACGATGTGGGAGGCCGCCGGCGACACCCGTGGCGTCCAGCGCACGCTCGAGCTCGCCCATGGCTCGGCGCCGGACGACAAGAACATCCACGAGCGTCTCGAGAAGTGGTACCGCGACAACGATCTGTGGTCCGAGCTCGCCGAGCTCATGACCAAGGACGCCGAGCGGCTCCCCGACGATGCCGCGGTCACGCGCCTGCGCGAAGCCGCCGCGACGTACTCGGGCTTCCTCGGCCAGCCGCTCAAGGCCGCCGAGGTGTTGAGGAAGGCGCGGCAGCGATCGCCGAACGTCGTCGGGCTCGTCACCGACCACGCCGCTGCCCTCGCGGCCGCGGGCGAGCTCGATGCCGCCCAGCGCGCGATCGGCGAGGCGCTCGCCACCGTGCAGGGCAGCGGGCGCACGGAGCTCTTGCTGCTCCGCGCGAACTTCCGCCAGCAGCTCGGCGACGACGCTTCCGCCGTCACCGACCTGACCGAGGCCTACGAGCTCGACAAGGAGCGCGTCACCGAGACCCTCGTCAATGGTCTCGAACGACTGCGCGGCCGCGCCGAGCGCGATGGCGACATGCCGACCGAGCGCACGGCCACCCTCAAGCTCGCCCAGCTCCTCACGGCGCACGGCGAGCTCGAGCGCGGCCGCGGCTTCCTGGTCGGCTGGATCGAGCGCGATCCACGCGACTCCGAGCCGCTGTACATGCTGTGCGACCTCGACGAATCGATCCAGCACTGGGACGGCGTGTCCGCCGCGGCGACCCGCCTGGCCTACATCACCGAGGGTGATGCACAGGTCCAGGCAGCGCTCCGCGCGGCGTCCGCTTCCACCCAGGCGGGCCGACCCGCGGATGCCGTGCCGGTGCTCGAGGTCGTGCACCAGGCACAGCCCGGCGTGGAGGTCCTCCGCAACAAGCTGCGCGAGATGTACGAGGCCGCGGGCGAGTACCGCCTGCTCGCCGGCGTGCTCCTCGCCGATGCGGATCACGGGAGCGACCCGACCACGCGCTACGCGAACTACAAGCGTGCCGCCGAGCTCTACCTCTATCAGCTCGAGGACGCCGCCTCGGCGCAGGTTCCGGCGCAGAAGGCCCTCGAGCTCCAGCCCGAGGATCACGGCGCGTTGATGCTCAACGTCGATGTGCTGATCTCCTCGAACCAGCTCGAGGACGCGGGCCGCACCCTCGAGGCAGCCATCGCCGCGCAGAAGAAGCGCACGCCCGAGCTCGCGGTGCTCCAGCAGCGCATGGGCCGCGTGGCCTCGATGCTGGGTGACAAGGACGGCCAGCTCAACTGGCTCAAGAAGGCGTTCGACGTCGACCGCAAGAACGCCGAGGTCGCCGCGGAGCTCGCCCAGCTCGCCACCGAGATCGGTGACTACGAGCTGGCCCTGAAGCCGCTGCGCGCGATCACGTTGATGGACAACCCGGCCCCGGTCACGCGCCCGATGGCGTTGCTCTGGGAGGCGAAGATCGAGCATGCGCGCGGAAATCGCGCGAAGGCCGAGCTGTGGGCAAAGAAGGCGCTGCGCGAGGATCCTGCGTTCGCGGATGCGCAGCAGTTCCTCGACGAGCTCGGCGGCAGCTAGATCCCAGGGATCGCTTGTGTTGACCCGCGTAGGCGTAAGCGTAGGCGTAGGCGTAGGCGAAATTCCGGAAGCAACCGCGCGGCGGGCTGGCCGATACGGCGTGGATGTTCC
>JAYVLW010000939.1:0-11886 GCA_043759315.1 Myxococcales bacterium | reverse complement strand
GATCCACTGGCGGATCAACGAGGTCTTGCCGGCCCCCGGCGGGCCGATCACGGCGACCGAGCGCGGGCGCGCTCCTCCGAGCAGGTACGACAGGCGCTCGCGGTACGGCGAGCGCGGCACGCCGAGGCGGGAGGCGCCACTCGCTTGGTGCCGTGTCTCGTCGATGCCGAGCTGCTGCAGCACGTTCTCGGCGCGCGGAGCAGCGGCGCCGCGTGGGTCCTTCTTCCGCGACGGTAGAGAATCGAGCAGCGAGAACGGCTCCGCCGAGAACGCGATCGAGACGAGCCTGTCCCTGCCATCGGAGAACATCTCGACGTCGTCGTCGTCGTCATCGTCGTCGAACTCGGCCCAGTGGTGCCGGAAGAACGCCGGGGCGATCGCTGCGGCATCGTCCTGATCGTCGGCGAGGAACCAGTGCGCGCGATGGTTCGGGTGATAGACCACGAGCTTCTGCGTGCGCTCGCTGATCCACCGTGGCTCCGCGATCAGCGGCACCGTGCCATGGATGTGACCCTTGTCCGTCTTGACGTCGATCGGCACGCGCAAGAGCTCGGTGCCGAGGGGGAGCTGGAACAGCTCGTGGAACAGCGGCGGCGCCTTGCGCAGCACGTCGCGTAGGCGCTCGGTCATGCGCTCGCGCAGCCGCACTTCGCCGACGCCGGAGACGTATGCCGGGAACAGCACCGGCGTGAGCGCGGTCCATTCGTCCTCGCCGTTCCGGCGAACCTGGTAGACGCCGATCGAGAACTCGATCATCACGGCGTCTGCGCTGCCTTCTGCGCCTTCAGCATCGCCTCGATCGCGGCGAGCGGGCGCTCCCACATCCACAGCGCATCGGTGCCGTTCGTCACCGCGTGCGCGGCGAGCAAGCGGATCACCGCGGCTTCTTCGAGACGCGCGTGCAGCTCGGCCCACGGAATATCGATGTCGTCGCCGTCGAACAGCGTGCGGTCGCCGTTGACGGTGGTCTCGCGCATCGGCGTACCGCGCGGGACCCGCGGCGACGGCGGGCCGGGCAGGGCGTTCCATTCCGGATCGGCGATCTCGAACCGCGGCTCGAGCAGATCGACCCACGCGTGCGACGCCTCGCCGGCAAGCCCGTGAAAGCGATGCAGGCCCTGCTCGAGACCGAACAGCAGATCGGAGCCCGACCCGGCGATGCGCACCAGCGCCGCGGGTTGCGCACGCTCCGCGAGGTGCTCGCTCGCCCATGCGAGGTCGTGCGGTGGGCCCCAGTTCCATCTCCAGGTCGGCGATTGCTCGCCCCACAGCTGAACGGTGCCGCGCCAGCCGTGCGTCTCGGCGGCGCCGAGCGCGAGCTTGACCCAGGCCGTGACCGCGGCGCGTGCATCCGGCGAATGGACCAGCAGCGTGCAGCCCGGGCGGATCGGGCGCAGCGCGGTGAGCAGCCAGAACAGATCGCGGCGGAACTGGCCGCGGCCCGCGATCGCGCCGTCGATCAGATCCACGGCGTCGATGTCGCGCGCGAGCGCATCGAGGCACAGCTCCTCGGCGGTGCGCAGCTCGCCCTGACCCGCGACGCATGCGGACCACAGCTCCTTGAGCCGCGCGTGCTCGCGCGAGAGACGCGCGATCTCGTGGCCGGGCAGCGTGGGCTTGTCTGCCCCCCCTGCCTTCTTCGCGGCCGTGGCCAGCGTGGCCTCGATCTCGCCGAGCTTGTCGCGTACCCCGAGCGCGGCGTGGTGCGCGAGCTCCCGATCGGTGTCGCGGCGCAGGCCGCCGAGTGCGAGAGCCGAGCGCACCATGCGGCGGCCCGTGCTGGCTCCGCGTCGCCACAGCGAGATCTCGAGTGCCCCCTTGTGCTCGCCGATCCGCGCCGCGAGCGCGCGCTGGGTTGCGGGTTTCGGTGCGCCGGTCGCCGGTGCCGTCTCGTCGTTCGCGCGCACCACCAGCGTACCGCCCTGCGCCTCGGCGCCGGCCTTCGCGATCAGGCGCGCCGCGGGCGCGAGGACGTGCGCGTCGACGTGGCGGCGCAGCGCACGTGCGCCGAGCTCGGCGGAGAACCCGTTCTCGGCGATCACCTCGAGCGCGCGCGGCGAGATGTCGAGCAGCACGCCGCTCTGCGTGAAGCCGCGGCGCTCGGCGAGCCGGCCGACCGCGATGTCGGCGACCTTCGCGATCTCCGCCGGGGAGAGCGGATGGAACACCACGATCTGATCGAGGCGGTTGATCAGCTCGGGGCGGAACGCCGCGAGCACGGCATCGCGATAGCGCCGCTCCTCGCGGGCGCTCTCGTCCTGCGCAGGGGCGAGGCCGAGCGTGCCGCGCGCGCTGCGGGTGCCGAGGTTCGAGGTCAGCACGATGATCGCGTTGTGAAAGTACGTGGTGCGGCCGCGCGCATCGGTCAGCCGCGCTTCGCCGAGGACCTGCAGGAGAAGGTCGAACACGCTCGGGTGCGCCTTCTCGATCTCGTCGAGCAACACGACCCCGAACGGCTGGCTGCGCACCGCGGCCGTCAGCCGACCCTCTCCACCATCGCCGCCGAACAGCCGCTCGGCCGCCCACGGATCGGTGTACTCGCTCATGTCGAGGCGCACCATCTTGTCGGGTGCACCGAACAGGTACGCCGCCACGGAGCGCGCGAGCTCGGTCTTGCCGGTGCCGGTGGGGCCCACGAACAGCAGCGACGCGAGCGGCTTGTCGGCGGGCTGCAGCCGCGCCTTCGCCACGGCGATCGCATCGGCGACGCGCCGCACGGCGGCATCCTGACCGACCATGCGGCGGCGCAGCTCCTTGATCACGTCGCCCTGGGCGAGCGCGGTCGCATCGGAGAGCAGCGCGACGGGGATCCCGGTCGTCCACGAGAACGCGGCGAACAGCTCCGGGGGACCGAGCACCGGTCCATCGCCGCTCGCATCGCGTCCCGGATCGTGCGCCACGCGCAGCTCCTCGAGCAGGCGCACCGCCTTGCCGGGGAACGCGCGGTACGGGAGGTAGCGGCGCGCGAGCTCGACCGCGAGCGGCACGGTCTCGGCGGAGATCTGCGGTCGCGACGGTTGCGTCTTCTTCCACTGCTTCGCCCACGCGTGACACGCGGCGATGGTGGTGTCCGGATCCGTCGGCGCCACGGTGACGCGCAGCATCGATCCGATCAGCGACACGTCGCGTCGCTCCGCGCGGTCGAGGGCCATCGCCGTCAGCTCGCCGACGACGCGCACGCGACCGTCTACCACGTGGCGCCGGATCGCCCCGCCCAGCTCGATGCCGCCCTCGGCGGGGCGGTCGGCGAACAGCGCACCGAAATCATCGAAGTAGAGGATCGCGTCGAGCGTCTCGGTCGCGGCGATCACTGCCGCGACGCGGGCTTGCCACTCGCCCATCCCGCTCGCACCGGCGACCAGCTCGCTCGCCGAGGTGGCCCACATCATCCGCGTGGGGTTCGCGTTCGACCACGCCAGCGCGAGCGCGCTCTTGCCGGCCGCCTCGTCGCCGACGAGCAGCACGCTGCGCCGCTGCTTGCCCGCCAGGATCCGCGTCAGCTCGCCGAGCAGCTCCTCGCGCCCGATGAGCGGCGGCGCATGATCCGGAGGCGTGACGCGGCGCCCGGCACCATCGAGGGTCGCGATCGCCTGGCGCCGTCGCTCGGCCTCGGCGAGTGCCTTGCGCCCCCGCGCCTCGGCCAGCGGTGTGGTCGCGAGCTCGACCTCGAGCGGCTCGAGCGTGGTCTTCGCCCAGGTGATCAGGCGGCGCCAGCCATCGAGATCCAGCGCGAGCGCCGCGGGCAGGACCGCGAGCTCGGCGGCGATCCGCTTCGCCAGATCTTCCTTGCGATCGACGAAGCACGCGTGCTGCAACACCGGGATGAACACCCAGTGACCGGCGGGCGGGCCCTCGAGCTTCGGCTCCGGGACGAGCGCGACCGTGATCTCGATCGTGTGCAGGCGACCGAGGCGGCCCGGTAGCTCGGGGCGCCCGACCTCGACCTCGAGCGTCTCGAGGCGCACCCCGTCGGGCAGGAGCAGCCGCGCGACGCTGGTGGGCCGCGCTTCGTCGGGGAGCTCCGACAGGGCGAGGGCGAGCTCGATCGTCGTCCGATCCTCGGGCCCATACGACGCCACGGCCGGTGCGACCACGGGCGCGAGCTCGTGATGATCCGAGGCGAGCTCGCGGCGAAGTGCGAGCGTCTGGAACCGCAACTTCGGTTCGGCGGGGTTCGTCATGCCGGGCCCTTGACGAGCAGCGAGACGCCGACGACCGATGCGATCGCGCAGCCGACGAGCGCCGCGTTCGGGTGGGCCGCGATGGTGTCCGCGAGCACCGCGGGTTGCCGCCGGGCCACGAGGATCGCCATCGTGTTGTTGAGGAAGTGCGCGATCATCGCCGGCACCACCGAATCCGCCCGATGCGCGAGCCCGCCGAGCAGGACGCCGAGCGTGAAGGTGGGCAGCAGCTGGATCGGCGACATGTGGTAGCCCGCGAACAACACGGCCGTCACGGCGACCGCGGCGATCGGAAACAGCCGCGTCGTGAGCGCGCGCTGTACGGCGCCCCGAAACAGCACCTCCTCGCACACTGCGGGTACGACCGCGATCGCGAGCAGCGCCAGCACCAGCGGCGGCTCGTCGACCACGGCGTTCAGGGTCTTCAGCGTTCCCTCCTTGAAGGGCAGGAGCTGGACCAGCCGCACGTTGACGAGCCACGCGGTCGTCCCGATCAGCACCGCCGCGATCACCGGGACGGGCCGCGGTAGCCGGAGCCCGAGCGCATCGCCGCGGAGCCCGAGCCTCCACATCACGGCAAGTGGTAGCAGCAACATCACCAGCCCGGACACGGTCAGCGCGACCAGCACCGACCATCCCAGCTCCTGCGCCATCGCGTGGATGACGAAGATACTGGCGATCCCCGCGAACAGCGCGCCGAGCGCCGCGTTCGGCGGAAGGGCCGAGCGGGCGCCCGCGTGATACAAGCGTGGGGTGCGTGGTTCGCTCGGGCTCGTCATCGGCCTGGTGGTCGGTGCCGGTGGAATGTATCTCGCGCTGCGCCCACCGTGGGGCGGCGGGGCCACCACCACGACGCAGATCGACGCGGGTCCGGTTGCATCGATCCCGGGGGACGCCGGCACCGGCGCCAAGCCGAAGAAGAAGCGCAAGCGGCCTCCGGGCACGGTTGCCCCCCCCGGCCAGACGGCCGGCTCGGACGAGGAGTACGAGGAGACCGAGCCGCTACCGGTCCTCAGCGCCTCCGATCGCCAGTTCGAGTGGCGTGGTGACGACGTCACGCCGCCGCCGACCAAGATCGACATGGGGGGAGGCGGCGAGGCGCGGCCACTCGACTCGGGCGAGATCAACGGCACCCTCGGGAGTCAGGCGGGCCCGGTGAAGGACTGCGTGATCGCGAGCGTGACGAACACGGACCTGCGAGGCGAGTTCCACGTCAAGCTGCTGGTCGACGGCACCGGCCGGGTCAGCAAGAGCCGCGTGCAGGCGCCACGCTACACGTTCCAGAAAGGCCTGCTCACGTGCGTGCAGCGCGCGGCCGCCCGGATGAAGTTCCCGGCGGTCGGCGGATCGACGTCGGTCGACGTACCGGTGACGGTGAACTGATGTCCGAGCAGGCCAACCCTCCCGACGAGCCGCGTCCGCGGATCCCCACGCCGTGGATCACCATCATCCTCGTCGCCCTCAACGTGGCAGCGTTCGCCGTGTCGGCGGCGATGGGCGCCGGTTGGTTCTCGCCGGATGCCGACCGGCTCGTGGCGGCAGGCGGGAGCCTCCCGGCCCTGACGCTCTCCGGGGAGCCATGGCGGCTCGTGACGGCGATGTTCCTCCACGCGGGTGTGCTCCACATCGCGATGAACATGCTCGCGCTGTACAGCGGCGGCCGCGCGGCCGAGCTCATGTTCGGCAAGCGAGCGTACCTCGCGATCTACGTCTGCGCGGGCCTCGTCGGCAACATCGCCACCCTGACGAAGACCGCGATGGTCGTGTCGGTCGGGGCTTCGGGTGCGGTGTTCGGTGTGTTCGGCGCGATCTTCGCGTACTTCATCGCGCACCGCGCGCAGCTCGATCCCGACGTGCGTGCCAAGCAGATGAAGAGCATGGGCACGTTCGTCGGGCTCAACCTCGTCATCGGTCTCACGGTGCCGGCGATCAGCCTCGCGGCACACATCGGCGGCTTCGTGGCGGGCTTCGCGATCGGCTACATCGCGGAGCGCGGCATCGACATCGCGGACCCGAAGGTCGCGATGGCGCGCCGGTTCCCGCGGGTGATGCTCGGCAGCGTGATCGCGCTCGCCGTCGTCGGTGCGGGCCTCGCGTTCTTGCCGAGGAGCCCGATCGCGTACATCACCGGCGCGGAGGCCAAGCAAGTGGCCGCGCTGGAGAGCCGCTTCGCGCGATTCAGCACGACCGAGAAGGAGCTGCTGGCGTCGCAGAACGACGCGGCCCAGCGCGCCGTCAAGGGCGACATCACGTCCGAGGAGCACGTGCGGATCTATCGCGAAGAGCTGATCCCGAGCTGGCGGTGGTTGGGGAAGGACATCGGGGGCATCACCGGGCTCCCGGCGGTGATCGCCCCGCGGCAGCGCGCCATCGTCGAGTACGTCGACGCGCGCGTCGCGCTCCTCGAAGCGATCATGACCATGATCCCGCTCGCCGTCGAGGATCCCGCGGCTGCGGCGGCGCTGAGGACGACGACGGCGAAGGAGCAGGCCGTACTTACCGCGCTCGAGAACCTCAAGAAGGCCTTCGCGCCGCAGTAGGCCGCCGGTTCGCTGGGGCGAGCGCGCGCGGCTCGCCAGGCTCCCGAGACCGGGACGAGACCTAGTCCGAGAGCGCGGCGTTGTAGTAGGCGTCCTCGGGGCTCGCGAGATAGATCTCGTAGGTCGCGAGGTTCAACGAGCCGGGCACCGTGAAGTCCTGGGTGAACCGGCCCGTCGCGTCGGAGACGGCGCGGCCGAGCGGGATCGGGCTCGCGCCGTGGCGGCCGGCCGGGGCGAGGAACACGTCGACGGGGTGATCCGCGATCGGCTTGCCCTGCGCGGCGACCCGGCCCTCGACATGAACGAGATCGCCGCGGAACGCGCTGGTATCGGCCGTGGTGACGTCGAGGCGCGGCGTCAGCTTCTTCGGATCCTGCGTGACGGTGGGCAGGGAGGGGTCGGGGGTGATGCGATCGGGACCGCCAGCGCCGGAGCCGTTGCCGCTCGACGCACCGATCGATCCGGAGGGCGGGCCGTTCGGCTTCTTGCGATCGGCGATCTGCTTCGAGGTCAGGCCGCGGATGTCGCCCTCGAGCTGCGTGTACTGCTGCTTGTACTCCTGCGGCTTCGCGAACGGATCCTCGGCGCGCGGCGTATGGAGGCGCTTGTCCTCGGCGTTCGCGACGTCCATGCGGAGCGCGGCGCCGCCGAGGTCGATGCGCTGCCAGCGGCGCTCGGGGAACCACACCTCGATGAACGCGTGCGCTTCGTTCTGGACGTAGCGCGTGGGGATGCCGAGCGTGTTCGCGGTGATCATGAACGAGAACGCGCGGTGACGGCACACGCCGGACTGCGAGTCGCACAGATCGCGGTAGATGTCGCCGGTGGTCGGCGGCAGCTTCTTCGCCTCGAACGAGCGGAAGTAGGACACGAGCTTGTTGAACGCGTCGGGCAGGTTCATGTCGGCGTCGATGCCGATCTTGTCGAGCGTGGTGCGGCCGGCGGAGCGGATCTGCTCCGACATGATCGGGCGCAGCTCCGGCGGCGTCATCGTGGCGACCATGCGCGGCGTGTACTTCGCCTTCGTCGGCAGCGACGGCGCGAAGTAGCCCTGGTCCGCGTCGACGTAGATGATCAGGCGGTACTGGCCGGAGGCGCTCGACTCCTCGGTGCGGACGTAGAAGTTGTCGGCGCCGTCCTTCTCGAACTTGAGCGCGATCTTCGGCTTGATGTCGTACGACAGGATCCGCATGTCGGGCGCCACGCTCGGCAGCGCCACGTCCGCGCCCGGCACGAGGTCGATCACCATGTTTCCGTAGAACCAGTCGCGCGTTTTCGGATCGGTGACGCCGCCGACCGGCAGCTCGGTGAGGGCAGGGCGACCTATCTTCAGCGTGTAGTCATCGGCGACCGCGTCGAGCGTGCTCATCCGCTTGAACGGGAGCACGTCCGGGTTGAACACCGAGATGTAGTGGAGCGTGCCGTCGCTGCCGGTGTTGTCGTCGGGCTTGATCGACGTCTGGCGATCTGCGCCGAAGTCCTTGGTGCCGAGCACGGGCTCGCCCCGCGAGTTGTTGGCCGGCGTATCCACCGAGGGCTTGGGGATGATGACCTCGCCCGAGCGCAGCGCGGTCGGGACCGTGCCGTTGCTGCCGGAGCCGATCACGGGGCTCGCGTCGGCGCCGGTCGGCGCGGGCAGGTCCTCGTGCGGGACGGGAGCGCGGCGCGAGCTCGACTGTGCAACGGCGAGCGTGGCCGCGACCCCACCCACCGCGAGGACGCACATCGTCGCGAGGAGGGCGGGCCGGGTCGCCAGGCGCATTGTTCGATAGTGACACGGGTTACCGGCGGCGGTAGCCGGGACTGGAACAGGCTCGGCGTATGATGGCCGGGTGAGCGCGCCGGGGGCCGTTGCCATCTCGGGCACCGCGGTGCGGGCGCCAGGCAGCCTGCTGCGCCCCGAGGAACGCGCCCTGATCGGCTCGGCCGGCGTGGTGTTCGCGCTCGCCAGCGGCGGCGCCGCGATGTGCGCCGCCGCCGCCGACGCGATGTTCCTCTCGGAGATCGGCCCGGCTCACCTCGGAGAAGCGGTCGCGGTGTCGTCGGCGCTGCTCGCCGTGGTGCTCGCCGTGGTCGGCGGGCTCGCGGACCGCCTCGAGCGTCGGCGCGTGCTCGCGACCCTCGCGATGGTCTCCGGCCTCGTGATCGCCGGGCTCGCGGCCCTGTCGCTGTTCGCGCCGGCGCCGGCGGCCATCCTCACCCTCGTCGGTGGCAAACAGCTCGCGGCCGCGACCGATCTCGCGTTCTGGGTGGTGATCGCCGAGCGGCTCGATGCGCGGCGCAGCCAGCGCCTGTTGCCGATCCTCGCAGCGACCGGCGGTGCGGGGGCCACGCTCGGTGCCGCGCTCGTCGTGCCGCTCGCGGCCGCCGGTGGCGCGCGCGGCGTGCTCGTGTGCGGAGCGCTGCTGCTCGTGATCGCCGCGCTCGGAGCCACGCGGCTGCCGACCACGACCCGCGTCGGCGCCCAGCCAGTCCGGGTCGGCGGCTTGATCACGCGCTCCTGGCGCGATGGTGCGCGCGCGGTCCGGCGTCATCCGCTGGCGCGCCACCTCGCGATCGTGGTCGCCGCGGCCGGCGTGTTCGGCTCGCTCTCGTACTTCGCGCTCGGCGTGGAGGTCGCGGCGCGCGGTGGCTCCACCGCGGATCTCGCGGCGCTGCTCGGCGGCGTGCGCGGAGCGGGGCAGGGCATCACGCTGCTCGTCCAGCTGTTCGTCGCGCCGCGCATCCTCACGCGCCTCGGCGCCGGGAACGCGCTGCTGCTCGCACCGCTGGTCGCGCTGTGCGCGGGCCTCGGCCTCGTGATCGCGCCGGTGCTCGCGGTCGCGATCGCCACGCAGATGTCGTCGCGCGTGCTCGATGCCGGCATCGAGACTCCGTCCGAGAAGCTGGCGCAGACGCTCCTCCCTACCGCCGTGCGCGGCCGGATCTCCGGATTCCTCGACGGCACGGCGAAGCGCGCGGGCGCCGTGCTCGGCGGGGTGATCGCCGCCGTACTCGCGACCACGCCGAGCGCGTTCTACGCGATCACGGCGATCGCCGCGGCGCTGTGGCTGTTGTTCGCCACCCGGACCGCGCGCGCGCTTCCTTCGCTCGCCGTCGAGCACGTGGCGCAGGCGCGCGATGGGGACGCCGCGGTGGACGATCGCGCCCTCGGGGTCCTGTACAAGGAGCTCGCCGGAGCGAACCCCGAGCGTGCCGCCGAGGTGCTCGCGCGGCTCCACGAACGCGGCCGCATCGACGCCGTCACGCCGCTCGTCACGGCGGCGGTCCAGCGCAACCGGCTTCCGTTGTGGCGCGCGGTCGTGGCCGTGCTCGACGCACCCGCCGAGCGCCACGGGCCCGCGCTCGCCGAGGCCGTCGTCGCCGCGGGTCCGCGTACGCGCGAGCTCGCCCTGCGCGCGCTCGGCCTCGCCGGTGGCGTCCCGGCGAGCACGATCGAGGACTGGAAGGCCGATCGCGATCCGGCGATCGCCCTGACCGCGGACATCGCCGCGCTCCGCCTCGCCGGCGATACCACCGCGCTCCTCGCCGAGCTCGGCGATGCAGTGCGCGACGCCGGCGTCCCCGCGCGCGTCGCGATCGACGAGCTCGCCGTCGAGATCGCGCGCGGACTCGCGTCGCGCACGGAGGCGCACACCCTCGACGCCGCGCGGCACCTGGCGCGCGCGCTGCGTCGCCGTCGCGGCGATAGCCCGAGCCGCACCGCCGCCTTCGACGCGCTCCGCCGGGTGGTGATCTGGGCGCACGAGCGCCGCGAGGCCGAGCTGTCGCTCCTGCGCAGCGATCTTCTCGAGGTCGCGCGCGAGCGCGTCGATGCCGGCGCCACCCCGGTCGCGCCCGACCACATGCTGTCGTCGCTGATGCGCGGCCCCGACACCGCGCTCGACGAGGCCCCGGAGATCGCGGCGGCGCTCCGCCTGTACGGCGAGCTGCTCGACGGCGCCGACTCCATCGATCCCGATGATCTCCGGCGCATCGCGCGGGCGCTCGGCGAGGCGGACGATGACGTGCGCGCCGCCGCCGAGTCCGCGCTCACCGCGCTCGGTCCCGCCGCGGCCGGAGAGCTGATCGCGACCGCCGCATGGGGCCGCCGCCGCGCGCGCGATCGAGCGGCCGCGCTGCTCGCCGAGCTGCCCGTCACCGGCGGCGCGATCGATCGCCTGATCGACGCCGAGCTCGACGCGCTCGACCAAACCCACGCCGCGATCGCCGTGCTCGACCAGCCGGGCGACGATCTGCTCGCGCATCGACTCGACGAGCGGCTCCACGAGATCGCGCACACCGTGCTGCTCCTCGTCGCCGCGCGCAGCAGGTCGCGATCGATCGCGCGGGCCGCCGTGCAGTGGCGCCACGCCCGCGGTGGGCAGGAGCGTGCGCGCGCCCTCGCCGTGATCCAGGCCGCGCTGCCGCGCGCGCTCGTCACGCGCCTCGTCGAGGCCGTCGACGATCTCTCGGTCGCCGATCGCGCCGCGCAGCTCGCGCGCGCCGACATCGAGCCGCCGAACCGCGAAGCGGTGATCCGCACGGAGCTCGCGGGCCGCGACCGCCTCGCGCGCGGTCTCGTGCTCCACCTCCTCGGCTCCGCCGGCCGCAGCGCCCACCGCGCGAGCATCACCGACGCCGCGCGGGCCGAGGCCCTCGCGATCAGCCCCGCCGAGCTCCTGCGTCGGGTCACCGACGCGCTGCACGAGACCAGCTCCGAGCCCGCCCGTACCGACGAAGGAGAACCTGACATGCCGAGTCGCGTCGAGACCCTGATCGCCCTGGGCCGCGTGCCGCTCCTCGCCTCCCTCTCCACCCGTCAGCTCGCGGACGTCGCCGAGCGCGCGCGCTGGGCATACGCGCGCGAGGGCAGCGTGGTGATCACCGCCGGCGATCCTCTCGACGCGCTGATCGTCGTCGAGGACGGAGAGCTCGAGCTCGGCACGCGCAGCATCGTCAAGGGCGAGGTCGTCGACGAGCTCGCGTGCGTGGCCCCGATCTCGCTCGCCGCCGATCTGCGCGCGGTCAAGCCTTGCCGGCTGATCCGGCTCGAGCGCGTGGACTTCGAGGAGCTCGTCGACGACGTCCCCGGCCTCGCCGCCGCCGTGTGCCGCGGCCTCGGCGAGCGCGCGCGCCGCGCCGAGGATGGTGGCTACAAGTCTCCGCTGGTCAGCCGCACGTAG